>CANQUY010000125.1 GCA_947627125.1 uncultured Clostridia bacterium | reverse complement strand
CATCGACGATATTTGCGCCGCAGGATACAATATCGTCAACGTGGACTATGCGCTCGTCCCCGCCTGCCGTTTCCCCGTGCCGCTGATTCAGACGAACAGGGCGTTTGCGTATATGCAGGAACACGCCGAAGAGTATCATTTGAATTTGAACAACGTGGTTATTATGGGTTCGTCGGCGGGCGCGATCATAACAAGTCAGCTCGGCAGTATCATCACGAATCCCGAATATGCCGAATTGCTCGGAATTACCCCCGCGTTCAAACCAGAACAAGTCAAGGCGGTCATTCTTGACGACGCACCTCTCGATTACGAGAAATTCTCTTTTGCGACGAAGATCCTTGTCGGGAATTACGTTAAGGGCAGTATCTATCTGAATAAAGACGACATCAAAAAGTACAACAACATCAAGAGCCTTACCGAAAGTTATCCCGCCGCCGTGCTTCTCGGCAGCGAATACAGACACGATATGAACGTTATGCACGAGGAACTCGACAAACTCGGCTGCAAGCCCATTCTTATCGACCCTTATGCCGAACGCGGGGAAACAAAACAGCATTGCTTTGTGGCTTCCGAAAGGGTCGATCCCGTGGCAAAGGACGCCTTTGACAGAATGATGGCGTTCATAAATGAAAGGACAAAATAAAAGAAGAGGTATCAATCATCTTTATGAAAAAACTCTTAAAAGGCATTTTAGGCACGGTTGCCGTTATCATTGTCGCAGTCATAGTATTGATTGTCGTCTTATCGATAAAAAATAGTATTGATTCCAAAAAACCGCAGTTGACCGATGATTATTTTGTGAGCTTCAAATCCGATTCCCCATTGGAGAAAAAATATTCAGGGTTAGGCGATTATGAGGTCGTCAATGCAGATTTCGACGCGGGCAATAAAACAATCGACAAATACCGTGTTTGGTATCCGAAAGAACTTGAAAGCACAGAACAGGAATATCCGCTTATCGTTATAACCAATGCAAGTAACGTTGCGGCGCTGAACTATGAGCCGTATTTCAAGCGGCTTGCGTCGTGGGGATTTATTGTCGCGGGAAATGAGGATCGGCAAGCGGGTTCGGGCGAATCCACCTCGCTTACGCTCGATTATGTATTGCAATTAAACGATAAATCCAACAGCGTTTTCTATAAAAAGATCAGCCAAACGAATATCGGTATTATGGGCTTTTCGCAAGGCGGTGCAGGCGCGATCAGGGCGGCAACCGAATTTGAAAACAGCAACCGATACAAAACAATATTTACGGGCAGTGCGGCTTATCCTTTCCTTGCAAAAAATATGGGTTGGGAATACGACGCATCAAAAATTACAATTCCGTATTTTATGACGGCAGGAACAGGGAAATCAGACGATTCGGGGGTTGAAGATATTTACCAAGAGTTCGGCGGCGTATGTCCGCTTGAAGCTTTGAAAGATATTTATAGCATGATGCGTCAAGATGTTACAAAAATCCGTGCGAGAATAAAGGGTGCGGAGCATGAAGATATGCTTACCTTAACGGACGGCTATATGACTGCTTGGATGCTTTGGCAGTTGAAGGGCGATGAAGAAGCCCAAAAGGTCTTTGAGGGCGATACCGCGGAAATTCTCAAGAATAGTCATTGGCAGGATGCGGAGAAAAACATATAACATTGATCTTATATGCCATAACGGAAAAAAGGCAATATTTCCCTCCTTCGGATGATTCCATAGCACACGATAGTGAAAATAAATCGTAACAATCATTTCTGCGTTCTTGCGGCTTAAATTCAGAGCGAGGCATCGAACAACGATAGGTGCGGATACGTCTGTATCCGCATTTTCATTGGCAAACGAAAAGCGGTTTGACGAAATGCCAAACCGCTTGATACCGAATTTACACCCATAAAAGGGACAGTTTTTTGCCGTAGAGAGCATATAAAATTATTTTTTTCTGCCGAGTTCCGCGATCGCATGGTTCAAAAAGTACTCCGCGGTGGAGTTCTTGCGGATGATCGCCCGCGCTTCCTCGGGCGTGCACCATCTGACCTCTTCGATCTCCTCGTTCAGAGAGATCTCTCCGTCCTCCGCCGTTACCAAAAAGCCGAGCATCAGAATGTCCTTTGCTTCATGGTAGCGGGAGGAGAGATACTTCCACTTGACGGCGGAAAGGGATGTTTCTTCCCTCAGTTCGCGCGGGATCGCCTTCTCCGCATTTTCTCCCTTCTTGATGTACCCCGCGAAAAGTTTATAGTCGTCGTCGCCGACATGTTTAGCAAGCAAGATCTGAGTTTCCTGACGGTTCGTGACTGCCATCGAAACGGCCACGGGGAAGAAGGGGAATTTGAATTTTTGGCATTTCTCGCAGTAGGGGACGAGCCCTTCGTTCTCGAGAAAACGCAGCGACAGCTTTTCGCCGCAATCTCTGCAATACATAAATTCACCTCCCTCGTATTCATTTTATTTTACGATAATTCGGGGAAAATGTCAATCCCTTTTTGTGAAAAAAATCAACTTTATTTGTAATATTTTGTCATTTCTGAGGTGCAACTCCCTTGGCTGCGTTTCGGCACTCTTATTTTGCGCCGAAAATGGCGGCGGATGCTTGACAAGTCTTTCTGAGTTATAGTATAATAAAATATGCTGCGCGCGGGGCGTTTTGGGGCAATTTCAAACAGAATTTCCGCGCCGAGGAGTAAAAAAATGCTGACAGCCGTTTGCGGGATAAATTGGGGAGATGAAGGCAAGGGCCGTATGGTCGATCTTCTCTCCGACGGGTACGACATTGTCTGCCGCTATCAGGGCGGAAACAACGCGGGCCATACCGTCATCAACGGGATGGGGAAGTTCATTCTGAATCTTCTTCCCTCGGGGATCTTGCGCGAAAGCGTCGTCAACGTCCTCGGCCCCGGCATGGTCATCGACATCAAACATCTCTGTGAGGAGATGGGGCGTCTGCGCGCAAAGGGGATCAAAATTTCCCCCGAGAACCTCAAGATCAGCGACCGCGCCGTCATCACCATGCCCTATCATGTGCTTCTCGACTGCCTCGAGGAGGACCGTCTTGCGGGAAAGAAATTTGGTTCCACCCGCCGCGGCATCGCGCCCGCCTATGCGGACAGGTACATGAAGAAGTGCTTCCGCATGGGGGAACTGCTCTATCCCGACCTTCTCAAGGAAAAGATCGCGGATATCGTTGAATGGAAAAATTTGACCGTTGCGGGGGGCTACCACGCCACGCCCGTCACGGCCCAAGAGGTCGAAGAATACTTCAAGACCTACGGCGAACCGCTCAAGGAATATATCACCGATACGGGCTCCTATCTCAACGAGGCGCACAAAGCGGGCAAAAATATCCTGTTCGAGGCCCAGCTCGGGGCTCTCCGCGATGTCGATCTCGGCATTTTGCCCTATACGTCAAGCTCGCCGACGATCGCCGCCTATGCTCCCATCGGGGCAGGGGCTCCCAATCTCAAGCTCGATAAGAGCGTCGGCGTCATGAAGGCATACTCTACCTGCGTGGGCGAGGGCCCCTTTGTTGCCGAATATTTCGGCGAAAAGGCAGAACAGCTCCGCGAGGCGGGCGGGGAATACGGCGCAGCGACGGGACGGCCGCGCAGAGTGGGGCCCTTCGATGCCGTCGCCTCGAAGTACGGCGTCCGCTGTCAGGGGGCGGATGAGATCGCCCTCACCAAGCTCGACGTCCTCTCTGGCCATCGGGAGATCGAGATCTGCACCGCCTACGAACTCCGCGGAAAGATCTTGCACGAATTTCCCGATCCCAATGTTTTAGACCAATGCAAGCCCGTGTTTGAAACCGTCAAGGGCTGGAATTGCGATATTTCGGGCTGCAGAAAGCTCTCCGACCTTCCCAAGGAAGCGGTCGAGTATATCCGTCTGCTCGGAAAACTCTGCGAATGCAATATCACCTGCGTTTCCGTGGGGGCGGAGCGCGACGAGATCATCAGAATGGAATGAAAAAGTCATTTTACAAGATGCACGGCATCGGAAACGATTATATCTACTTCGACTGCTTCGACTGGATGCCGCAGGACCCCGCCGCCCTTGCGGTAAAGCTCTCGGACAGGCACTTTTCTGTCGGCGGCGACGGCGTCATCCTCGTATGCAGGAGCGACATTGCGGACGGCAGGATGCGCATGTTCAACGCGGACGGCAGCGAGGGGAAGATGTGCGGCAACGGCGTCCGCTGCGTCGGAAGATTTTTATACGACGTCAAGGGCATCAAAAAGGACGTTCTCACCGTTGAAACCCTCTCGGGCGTCAAGACGCTGAAGGTCGACAAAAAGAGCGCAGACGGCCTCTCTGCCGAGGCATTTACGGTGGATATGGGCGCGCCCGTGTTCAAACCCGAGGAGATTCCCGCGCTGTTTGCGGCGGAGCCCATCCTTTCCCACCCTCTCATTGTGGGAGAGAAAACGTACCGCGTGACCTGCCTCTCGATGGGGAATCCGCACTGCGTTGTGTTCGGAGATGACCCCGACGGGATAGAGCTCGAAAAGATCGGGCCGCTCTTTGAGCGTCATCCCGCCTTTCCCGAACGGGTGAATACGGAATTTGTGCAGGTTTTGGGCAAAAATGAGCTCAAAATGCGCGTCTGGGAGCGGGGGAGCGGAGAAACGCTCGCCTGCGGCACGGGGGCATGCGCTTCGGCCGTGGCGGCCGTTCTCAATGGCTTTGCCGAGAGAAACGCGCCGATCTATCTGCATCTGAAGGGCGGTACCCTCAAGATCGAGGTCACGGACAGCTCCGTCCTCATGACGGGCCCTGCGGAATTTGCCTTTACGGGCGAGGCGGAAGTTTCCTGAAACCAAAGAGGTGATTTATGAAAACAAAGTATATCTTTGTGACGGGCGGGGTCGTTTCGGGGCTCGGAAAGGGCATTACGGCGGCGTCGCTCGGTCGGCTCCTGAAGATGCGCGGCTACAAGGTCGCCTCCCAGAAGCTCGACC
>CANQUY010000124.1 GCA_947627125.1 uncultured Clostridia bacterium | reverse complement strand
ATTGGAACGTTGCCCACCCCCCTACCCCCCTCCTCGGGAGGGGGCATGAAAGGGCCGCTCTCGGGAGGGGGCATGAAAGGGCCGCTCTCGGGAGGGGGCATGAAAGGGCCGCTCTCGGGAGGGGCAGAAATGCGGTGACCCTTCGACTACGCTACTTCGCGCTACTCGCTCATGCCGCGCTTAGATAGGAATTGAATGCGCGCGGGACAGGGTGACGTAATTTGAACGCCGCCGTATAAAATTTTTCCCACTTCAATTTTTCATTTTTAATTTTCAATTTTTAATTACAAAAACCCTCTCCCGCAGGAGAGGGTGATGATCAATATTCAGTTAGTCCAACTTTTCGAGAAGTTTGAAGTCGATGCCCTTTTCGCCGATCTTGATGATCTTCACCTTGACCGTGTCGCCGATGGAGAGCACGTCGTCCACCTTCTCCACGCGCTTGTCGGAGAGCTTGGAGATGTGGATCATGCCGTCCTTGCCGGGAGCGAATTCCACCCATGCGCCGATCTCGGAACGGATCCTCACGACGCGGCCGATGAACATGTCGCCGACCTCGGGGTCATGCACAATGCTCTCGACAATGGCCTTGGCCTTGAGCGCAGCCTCGCTGCCGTCGTCCTCGATATCGATCTTGGTGCCCGTCTCGGCGATGATGGAGTTGATGACCTTCCCCTGCTTGCCGACGACGTCGCCGATCTTCTCGGGATCGATCTGGAAGAAGATGATACGGGGCGCATACTTGGAAAGTTCGGGGCTGACCTCGGGAACGCATTCGAGCATCTTATTGAGGATGAACTGTCTGCCCTCGTTGGCCTGTTCGATGGCGGTGTGCATGATCTCCTCGGAAATGCCCTTGATCTTGATATCCATCTGAATGGCGGTGATGCCCTTGGTGGTACCCGCGACCTTGAAGTCCATATCGCCGAGGAAGTCCTCGAGCCCTTGGATATCCGTCATGACGCGGAATTCACCCGTTTCCTGATTCTTGATGAGGCCCATTGCGACGCCCGCGACGGGAGCCTTGATGGGAACGCCCGCATGGTCGAGCCGCAGACGGAGGCCATGGAAGAGGAACCGTTGGAGGACAAAATGTCGTTGACGACACGGATGGCGTAGGGGAACTCCTCTTTGGAGGGAATGACGGGCTCGAGGGCGCGTTCTGCGAGTGCGCCGTGGCCGATCTCACGCCTGCCGGGGGAACGGAGCGCCTTGGCTTCGCCCGTGCAGTAGCCGGGGAAATTGTATTGGTGCATGTACCGCTTCTCCGTTTCGTCGTCGAGGCCCTCCAATTTCTGCGCCGCCGCAAGCATGTCGAGCGTGCAGGTGGTGAGGGTCTGCGTCTGGCCTCTCGTGAACACAGCAGAGCCGTGCGCGCGGGGCAGAACGCTGCGTTCGCACCAGATGGGACGGATTTCCTTGAGGCCGCGGCCGTCGGGACGGATGCCCTTGTCGAAGATCTTCGCACGGACCTTCTCCTTGGTCAGATAGTAGATGGAATCGTTGATCTCGCGGGTGTTTTCGGGATAGATATCCTTGAAGTGTTCCAGCACCTCCGCGCCGACTTGGTCCTGACGGGCCTGGCGTTCCTGTCTGTCGAAGGTGTCGAGCGCCCAATCGAGCTTGTCCGACGCATAGTCGCGGACGGCGGCGTCGATCTCCTCGGGAATGTGGTAGAGCTCGATTTCCTTCTTTTTCTTGCCGACGGCGGGGACGATCTCGTTCTCGATCTGGAGGCAGATCTTGGCGATCTCGGCCTGTCCGAACATGATCGCGTTGACCATTTCGTCATTGGTGACCTCGTTCGCGCCCGCTTCGATCATGAGGATGGCGTCCTTGGTGCCCGCGAGGTTGAGGTGAATGGTGCTCCGCTCGCGCTGTGCGGCGTCGGGGTTGATGACATATTCCCCATCAACGAGGCCGACGACGACGGAACCCGTGGGGCCTGCCCAGGGAATGTCGGAGATGGCGAGGGCAATGGATGAGCCGATCATGGCGAGAGGCTCGGGAGCGTAGTCGGGTTCCACGGAAAGGGCCGTCGCGGTGACGACGACGTCGTTGAAGAGGCCCTTCGGGAAGAGCGGACGGAGGGGACGGTCGATAAGGCGGGCCGTCAGAATGGCCTTGTCGGACGCTCTGCCCTCCCTCCTCTTGAAGCCGCCCGGGATCTTGCCGACGGCGTACATTTTTTCTTCATAGTCCACCTGAAGGGGGAAGAAGTCGATGCCGTCGCGGGGCGTGGGCGACATGCACACGTTGACCATGACGGCGGTTTCGCCGCAGCGGACGACGCAGTGGCCGTTGGTCTGCTCGGCGTACTTGCCCGTTTCGACGGTGACTTCTCTGCCGCCGATCGAGAGCTTGAATTCTCTGTAGTTTGGTGTCATTTTGATTTGTTCTCCTTATTAGTCCTATTTCTTTGCCTCCGCGGTCCCATGACCGCATCAGCGATTTTCAAATGTTGTGTTGAGGAAGGCCGCATACCATGACGGTCTGTGAAGCCCGCGTCACCCTGCCCAGCCGTTCCCAATCGCGTTACCCTGAGCAACGTCGAAGGGTCACCACATAATAAGGTGATGGTTCGACGGAGCTCACCATGACGTAATCAGAACGGCGGGTCGGCCTAACCCCTTTCACCCTTCGCTAAGTCATAAAAAAGGACGGCAAAAAACCGCCCTTTTCGGTGTTACTTACGAAGCCCAAGCTGTTCTACGATGGCTCTGTAGCGTTCAATATCCTTCGCTTTCAGATAGTCGAGAAGGCCGCGGCGCTTACCGACCATCTTCAAAAGTCCGCGGCGGGAGTGATTATCCTGCTTGTGGATCTGAAGGTGCTCGTTGAGGTGGTTGATGCGCTCGGTGAGGAGAGCGATCTGGACTTCGGGCGAACCCGTGTCCCCCTCGTGCTGGGCATACTTCGCGATGATTTCCTGCTTTTCCATTTGCGTTTATCCTCCTATGGAATGTGTTGCGATGTGCCAAGAGATGCGTGGAGAGCGCAATTCCTCGCACACGTCTTGACCATCATACCATATTTCAAAGGATATGTCAAAGGATTTTCGCCCCAACGCGCGCAAAAATTGAAAATTGTATCGCGCGCCTCCTCCCGCCGCGTCATTCTGCCCACCACGCCGCCGCGTCATTCTGAGCGTAGCGAAGAATCCCGAAGAACGCAGTCATGCCCCTCCCGAGGAGGGGGTAGGGGGGTGGGCAACGACCGCATGGTGTAAAACCGCCCCCGCCGCGTCATTCTGAGAACGTGAGAAGGACGAGAGGACGGGAATTGACCCGAAGAATCTCGCGGCGAATGTCCGTAAAGCATGCGGCGAGATGCTTCGGCCAGCCCTCGTAGACTGCGTACCGCTCTCCTTCTCAGCATGACGCCGCCACGGACTCCCGTGCGTTCAACGGGATGCTTCGCGTACGCTCAGCATGAGCGCGCCCCGTTCAAATTTCAAAAACCGTCACATATGTGACGGTTTTTGCCTGTTCCGTGGAGATAAATTTACTTCTTGCTGCATGCCCTGCCCTGCGGATAGAGGGGCAGTTCGAAGAATCCCGAGCACACTTCCTGCGAGTACTCCTGTGCGGGCGGAATGGCGCAGTAGCCGTAGCTGGGAACGAGCAATTCCACCTGCATCGCCACCTTTAAGATGACGGTCACGCACGCGTTCACGTTGAAGGAGTTCGTCGTAGGGTCGAACGTCCCGTCGGGGGATACGCAGGAGGCGACGCTCGTCACCGTGAACGGCATGACGGATGCGGGCGGTACGTACATGAGAACGTCCTCGCTGAGGACAAGGCTGCTCGTCGCCGTCCCCTCTACGCCGTTTGCGTCAATGTAGACGACCTCAAGGGGAATGGTCACCGTCGCCTGAACGCGAGCAAGGCAGCCCTCGGGCTGGCGTTCGACGGAGAGGCCCGAAACCGTTCCCGTGCTCGTCACAGAGCGTGCGCTGACGAAGGTGAGAGGATATGTAGGATTTGCCGGGGTGGGATTCGTGAGGGGGATATTATAGTTTTCGAGACGGGTCTGAATGATCCCCGCGTCAAAGATCTTCTCCGCCTGAATGCACACCTTTTCGTTGAGACCGCTGAGCGGATTTCCCGTTATGGTCCCGGGGCAGTGATCAGATTGGAAATTTGAAAAAAATGACATTTGTTTCCTCCGTAAACCGTATTCGGTCTATTGCATTGTATGATGAAAGCGGCGGCATGTGTGCACTCCGCCTCGACTCCCCTCTTAGGTCGGACCGAGCCTCGGCTCCCCTCTTAGGGGAGCTGTCACGCAGTGACTGAGGGGTTGTTAAACCCTATCCCCCGCTACGCGGGTACTTCCCCTAAGAGGGGAAGCGAGGGGACTCCGTTCGGGCCCGTCCTCATCCCGAGCGAAGCGAGCGGATCTCGTAGACCGACGGACCCAGCCCCGCGTCATTCTGAGAACGTGAGAAGGACGAAAGGACGGGAATTGACCCGAAGAATCTCGCGGGGCGGTGTTGAAAGTGCGGCGAGATGCTTCGGTACCACTCCCATGGACTTCGTTGTGCTCCCCTTCTCAGCATGACGCCGCTATGGGGCGTGGACACAATGCGGCGAGATGCTTCGGTACCACTCCCGTAGACTTCGTTGTGCTCCCCTTCTCAGCATGACGCCGCTATGGGGCGTGGACACAATGCGGCGAGATGCTTCGGGACCACTCCCGTAGACTTCGCTCTTACTCCCCTTCTCAGCATGACGCCGCACCCCAGCCGTTCTGATTACGTCATGGTGAGCTCCGTCGAACCATCACCTTATTTTGCTGCGGTGATCCTTCGACTACGCTCAGGATGACGCATTTAGAACGTCGGGGCAGGGCGACGTGATTAGAACGTCGGGGCAGGGTGACGTGATTAGAACGTCGGGGCGGAAACACAACCTCACACCATACAAAAAAGAGAGGCGAACCTCTCTTTTTTGCTGTGTGGATAAGGGTATCAA
>CANQUY010000123.1 GCA_947627125.1 uncultured Clostridia bacterium | reverse complement strand
ACGGACGACAACACAACCGCAGGCAATCAATGGTACTACGGCGCGGAAGTTCCCGCCGACACGTTCGGAAACGAGGGAGATTATTACCTCAACACCCAAACGCTCGCCAGCTACGTCAAGTCCGAAAACGGCGCTTGGACGGAAACAGCCGCAAATTGGTACTATGGCACAGAGGAGCCCGTCGCCAACCTCGGCGCAACGAACGACTTCTATCTCAATACCAACACTGGTGCATTGTATCAAAAGAAAGCGGACGGTTGGGGCGCTCCCATTCTCACTCTCAAGGGCGAACAGGGCAAACCCGGCCGCGACGGCGTTCTTTGGTTCTCGGGCGATGAGGACCCCGAGGCATCGGATCCTCTGCTCAAGGATGCCATCAAGGGTGATTTCTATCTCAACACCACCGAATTCACCGTCTGGCAGTATAACGGGACGGATTGGACCAATCTCGGCTCTCTGACGGGTGCGACGGGCGCACGCGGCGCGAAGTGGTTCTACGGTTCCGCTCTGCCCGCCTCTGCCCCCGAGATCGTCGACGCGCAGGAAGGGGATTCTTACTTCCGTACATATGTCGATGAAACGGAAAAGGTGGAGAAATATCAAGTCTACTCCTATGAGGGCGGTAGCTGGGTCCTCAGAGCGACGATCACAGGGAGATCTATTGAGGAATTTGTCGGGCCCGACGGGACGGCGTATTTCCATGAGGACGAAGAGAAGGGGACAGTTGTGGTCACGGGTGTCGCCGAGGGCACGACGGAGCTTACGGTCCCCGGCACTCTGAACGGAAAACAGGTAATAATCGGTGAAAGCGCATTTGAGGGCAACACAGAACTGACATCTGTTACTCTTGAAGAGGGTGTAAAAGGTGTCGATGACTACGCTTTCTATCAGTGCGAAAATCTGACAAGCGTCACCCTTTCCGAGGGGCTTGAAACGATTGGCGAAGGAGCGTTTGCAAGCTGCGGCATTACTGAAGTCACACTTCCCGAAAGTTTGACAGATATCGGGACGGCCGCATTCAACGGAACGAAACTCACCGATATTTCCTTCCCCGCCAGTGTCACGACGATCGGCGATTATGCGTTCCAATTCACCCAATTACAGTCGATTGATTTCTCCAAGGATGAAGAACTTTACTCGATCGGAAACTATGCTTTCGGCAGTACGAAACTGGGCAGTGTCGATCTTTCTCAAAATCAAAAGTTGCTCAAAGTGATGCAGGGAGCGTTCTCAAATTGCACCTCGCTGACGGAAGTAGTCCTTCCTACGAACGGTGCGTTCAAAGCGATTGAGGGCTCCGCTTTCGAGGGCTGCACTTCGCTTGCATCGATCGATATTCCCGACGGTACGACGTTTATCGGCAGCACGGCATTCAAAAATTGTACTGCGCTTGATAAAATCACCCTTCCCGATACCATCACTACAATCGGCAGCGGCGACGTTTTGGAGGGCACGAAGTATTATAATACGGAAGGTAATTGGAAGAGCGGCGTGCTCTATGTCCCCGGCAAGGAAAAGCAATATCTGTTCAAAGCGGATCCGAAGAAATTCACGGAAACAAATTATGAGATCCCCGCAAATACGCAGGTAATTGCAAACTCCGCATTTAGCCAATGCAAGACACTTACGGAAGTCAATATTCCTTCCGACGTGGTTTCGATCGGCGGCGGCGCATTCATCGGTTGTGAAGCTCTTACAACAGTGGAACTCCACAGCGGATTAAAGACAATGGGGAGACTTGTGTTCCAGGATTGCAACAATCTTAAGAACATAACGATTCCCGATACCGTGACGGAAATCGGTTACGGGACATTCATGTACTGCGATCAGTTGACGTCGGTCAACATCCCCGCAAACGTCACAAAGATCGAAGAGGGGGCATTCTACCACTTCAAAGGGGACGTTATGGTCGCTACAGGAAATGAAAATTATGCGCTCAAAACGGATGCAAACGGCGTGAAATACATCGTAGGACATGAAAATGATAATACGGAATTGACCAAGCTCATTTGGGTATCTCACAGCAAGCCCCTCGCATCGTTCACAATTCCGAATGATGTGACCCGCGTCGGCGCTTTCGTCTTTGCCGAGTGCCCCGATTTTGCCAATATTGTCATTCCTGAAAATGTGACCGAAATCAGCTACGGAGCATTTGAGAACTGTGCTTTCAGCAGCGTGACACTTCCCTCGGGTTTGACTCTGCTCGACGGATATGCATTCTATAATTGTGTGAATCTCACTGAAATCGTCATTCCCGACGGCGTGTCGATCATCGGAAACTATGCGTTTTGGCAGTGCGAAAAACTCCAAAACGTCACGATCGGCAGCGGCGTAAAGACGATCGGATCGTATGCGTTCAATGGATGCACCGATCTCACAAACGTGATCTTTGCCGAGGGTAGCGTTTTGGATGAGATTGCTCCCTATGCATTCGGAGGCTGTAAAAATCTTACGAGAATATCCCTGCCCGAGACGCTGTATGAGGTGTTCGCAAATGCATTTAACGGCTCAGGCCTTACAGAGCTGACGATTGAGGGAAACGGAAGCAATATGTTGTGGCTCAATGAAAATGCCCTTGCAAATTGCTCAAGCCTTTCGATCATACACTTTGGCGGGACGGAAGCACAGTGGAAAGATCTCTTGACGAGAGAATCGGATTTTATCAAGAATACAAAGGGAACTATTACGGTATATTGCAGTGACGAAAAAGTCCTGACGTACGAGAACGGTGTTTTACAAGAATAAGCTCACAGACGGGTAATCTCCTTTTACCCAAAATATATCCACACAGCAAAAAAGAGAGGGCGACCTCTCTTTTTTGTGCGGTATGGACGAGGGCTGTGTTCCTGTCCCGCTGTTTCAATTACGTCACCCTGAGCGTAGTCGAAGGGTCACCGCATAATAAGGTGATGGTTCGACTGCGCTCACCATGACGCGATTGGGAATGACGGGGTGCGGCGTTATGCTGAGAACGGGAGCAGAACGAAGTCTGCGAAAGCAGTACCGAAGCATCTCGCCGCACTCTCAACACCGCCCCGCGAGATTCTTCGGGTCAAGTCCCGTTCTTTCGTCCTTCTCCGTTTCTCAGAATGACGCGGGGCGGGTTATTCCCCGTCCTTTCGTCCTTCTCCGTTTCTCAGAATGACGCGGGGGCTGCTTCCGTTGGTTTACGAGATCCGCTCGCTACGCTTCGGGATGAGGATGCGGGGCTGTGCTCCTGCCCCGCCGTTCCTAATCACGTCACCCTGCCCCGCGCGCATTCTTATTGCACTAAGCGCGGCACGAGCGCGTAGCGCGAAGTAGCAACGTCGAAGGGTCACCGCAGCAAAAAATAAGGTCATGGTTCGACGGAGCTCACCATGACGCGATTCAGAATGCTCGGGGGAAATGCCTGAATCAATGAAACGCTTGACGCTGTCATACAAAACGGGTATAATGTTTGCAAAGGAGTATGCAATGAATTACAGAGAAGAATCGCTCAAAAAACATGCCGAATGGCGGGGGAAGATCGAAGTCGTTCCCCGCGTCGAGGTCGATACCCGCGAGAAACTTTCCCTCGCCTATACCCCCGGGGTCGCGGAGCCCTGCCTCGCCATTCAAAAGGATATCGACAAGAGCTTTGAACTCACGCGTCGGTGGAACACCGTCCCCGTCATCACCGACGGTACCGCCATTTTGGGGCTCGGAGATATCGGTCCCGAGGCGGGCATGCCCGTCATGGAGGGCAAATGCGCTCTCTTTAAGGCCTTTGGCGACGTTGACGCCATTCCCCTGTGCATCCGTTCCAAGGATACGGACGAAATCGTAAAGACCATCGAGCTCCTTGCGGGCTCCTTCGGGGGAATCAACCTCGAGGACATTGCCGCGCCCCGCTGTTTCGAGATCGAGAGGAGGCTCAAAGAGGTCCTCGACATCCCCGTCTTTCACGACGATCAGCATGGCACTGCCATTGTGGTTTCGGCGGCCCTGCTCAATGCCTTAAAGCTCGTCGGCAAGGAGATGAAGAATATCCGTGCCGTCGTCAACGGAGCGGGGGCGGCGGGGATCTCCATTGCGAAATTCCTGCTCAGAATGGGGGCGGGGGACGTTGTCGTCTGCGACCGTAAGGGAATTCTCGGCGGGGAAACCTGCTTCAACGACGCCCAGCGGGAGATGGCAAAAATCAGCAACCATACGGGCCTTTGCGGCGCTCTTGCCGATGCGATGAGGGGAGCGGACGTGTTCATCGGCGTTTCGGGGCCCAACTGCGTAACGAAGGAGATGGTGCATTCGATGGCGGAACAAGCGATCGTGTTCGCCTGCGCCAACCCCGTTCCCGAGATCTCCCGCGGGGATGCCTTGGAGGCGGGGGCGGCGGTCGTCGGAACGGGCTCCTCCGAACAGCCCAACCAGATCAACAACGTGCTCGTGTTCCCGGGGCTCTTCCGCGGGGCCTTGGACGTCAGAGCGAGCGATATCAACTTTGAGATGATGATCGCGGCCGCCGAGGCCATTGCTTCGTGCGTTTCCGAAGAAGAACTCGGACGGGACTACATTTTGCCCTATGCTTACGATCTGAAAGCGCACAGGGCAGTTGCGGCGGCGGTTTCTCTTGCCGCGCGGGAAACAGGCGTCGCGAGAAAGTGAGCGGGGCGGGGCGGTACGCCCCGCCCCGCTCATGCTGACCTTGAGCGCTCATCCTGAGCGCAGCGAAGGATCCCCTTGAACGAAGTCCCGCTGCTCATCCTGAGCGTAGCGAAGGATCCCATTAGACCAACGGCAGCCTGTAGCCCGTAGCGGCGGCATGCTGAGAAGGGGAGCGGAACGCAGTCCTGCCCCCTCCCGAGGAGGTTATATGCTTTCATGCCCCCTCCCGAGGAGGGGGGTAAGGGGGTGGGCAACGTCCGCTTAAGTAGTCCGTATACGCCCCGCGAGATTCTTCGGGTCAATTCGTCGGACTTCGTATTATGTCCGTTTCTCAGAATGACGCGGGGCTGGTTCCTCATTCCGAGCCCCGTAAGGGGCGAGAGAATCTCGCTTTAAGAACGGAAGTCCGTAAGTTTACGAGATTCGCTCGGCTGCGCCTCGGGATGAGGACGAGTG
>CANQUY010000122.1 GCA_947627125.1 uncultured Clostridia bacterium | reverse complement strand
CCACGGCACGGGACTAACCAGCCCCGCGTCATTCTGAGAACGTGAGTGGGATGAGAGAACGGGGACTGACCCGAAGAATCTCGCGGGGCGTTTTTTAATGCGGCGAGATGCTTCGGTACGGCTTTCATAGACTGCGTTGCACTCATGTTCTCAGCATGACGCCGCAACGGCACGGGACCAACCAGCCCCGCGTCATTCTGAGAAGGAGAGTAGGATGAGAGGACGGGACTTGACCCGAAGAATCTCGCGGGGCGTTTTTTAATGCGGCGAGATGAGTACGGCCCTCGTAGACTGCGTTGCACTCGCGTTCTCAGCATGACGCCGCTATGGCACGGGACCAACCAGCCCCGCGTCATTCTGAGAACGTGAGTGGGATGAGAGAACGGGGACTGACCCGAAGAATCTCGCGGGGCGTACGAACACAATGCGGCGAGATGCTTCGGTACGGCTTTCATGGACTGCGTTGTGCTTCCGTTCTCAGCATGACGCCGCCACCCAGCCATTCTCAATCACGTCATGGTGAGCGCAGTCGAACCATCACCGCATTATAATAAGGTGACCCTTCGACTACGCTACTTCGCGCTACGCGCTCGTGCCGCGCTTAGACACAAATAGAATGCGCGCGGGGCAGGGTGACGCGATTGGGACGCTGGGGCAGGGACGCTCAGCATGACGCCGCTATGGCATGAACTTCGTATGGGCGGGGACAAACCGCGCAATAAGTATCAAAAAAACGGCTCCTGCGGGAGCCGTTTTACTGCTTTCTCAAAAATTTTTCCACCGTGTCGATGCGGGCCTTGATGTCCTCAAGTTCATGCAAAATATCATCTATATTTGCGAGATTTCGCTCGGTGACCCCCAACAGATAATCGCAGGTCACGCCGAAGAACTCCGCCAAAGCTACGATCGCATAGGCGTCGGGATTCGTCTTTCCCGTTTCATAGTTGGAGAGGGTCTTTTGGTCGATCCCAACGGCGTTTGTTACGTCGATTTGCCTGAGATCCCTGTCCTCGCGCAGCTCCCTGATTCGATTCATACTAAAATTTTTCTCCATACTAATAATTTTACTATAATATTTCTAAAATTCGTTGACATAGGAATTTATTCCTGTTATAATTATAGTATACTAAATTCTTAGTAAGGAGAATACTATGAAGAAAACAACGATTTGGAAACTTTCTGCACTTTTGCTGTCGTTTGCCATGTGCGCCGCGTTTGTCGGCTGCGCTCCCGATAGCGGAAACGGACCCGCCGACGACACTCCCTCGGGCGGCCAGACGACGGATGGCGACAACACGGGCGACAACAAGGACCCCGAAACTCCCGCGGTCGTTACCACCGTCACCGCAGAGGAATGGAAAGCGGCCTTTGGTGCAACGATGTCCGACAACGTAAAGTGGGAAATGTCGAACGTCATGCAGGGCGTTTCAAAAGACGCTGACGGCAATTCGGAAAATTACACTTATACGCAGAAAACGACATACGTCCGTGATGGGAATTTGCTCCATACGACCATGGTGTCAACCGCGACGGGGGAGTATGCCACACAGATGCTGGAGAGCATGACAAGTTCGGGTCAACCGACGAATGCCGAGGCCTATTTGGATTTTGAAAAGCAGGATCTGTATCTCCAAAACGAAGATGGCTCTTTCCGCAAAGTTGCAAAGGCCGATTGGACGGAACTGAATGAGCTGTGGTGGAATGTCATGAATCCGTTTTCACATTCAATAGACCAATTGCTTGGTATGGAAGATGACCCTATCTCCGATTCATATGCAAAAGCAAAATATGATGAAGAGAAAAAGGTGTATACTATCACCGTTTCTGAGGAGAATCCCAATGAAGAGATAACGACGGTATCTCAATTTGAGAATGGTAACCTTGTCATGGCCTCCGTAACATTTGATTATGAAGATGAAAGTTGGCCTTTGCAGACGGTCACATTTACCTTCACTTACGGCGGGCAGAGCGTGACGCTCCCCGCAGTGAAGTAATCATTCGCCTCCCCCGCGGTCGCCAAATCGGCCCTGCGGGGATTTTTTTCTTTACTTTTTTTCCGCCGCGTGATAGAATGAGGGAGTGGGCACGGCGGGGCAAGGTGGCCCGCCCGTCCCTCATCCCGAGCGAAGCGAGGGGATCTCATAAACATACGGACTTCCGTTCTTAAGGCGGGATTCACTCGCCCCTTCGGGGCTCGGAATGAGGGGAGTGGGCACGGCCGCCCTTGAACGAAGTCCGCCCATGCCTTCCCCTTGGGGGGAAGGTGGCACGGCCGCCCTTGCCGTGACGGATGAGGGGGATAATGTCAACATTATTCAGAACGTCCCCGCCCCCTACCCCCCCTCCCCAAGGAGGGGGCATGGACTTCGTTTGAGGGGATTCTTCGCTACGCTCAGAAGGAGCGGGCTGGGCGGGCGTATGGACACAGTGCGGTCGTTGCCCACCCCCCTACCCCCCCTCCTCGGGAGGGGGCATGCAGTACGGCCTCCTCGGGAGGGGGCATGGACTTCGTTTGAGGGGATTCTTCGCTGCGCTCAGAATGAGCGGAGGGGCCCACGGCGGGGCGGAAGTAATGAGAGCGGAATAAAATAAGGAAAACACATATGAAAACAAAACTCAGAAAACTTAGCGATAAGGCGGTGTATTTCGGACAGATCATCGGGGTCGGCGGGATCACGGGGCTGTTTGTCGGCGTCGTCGTCACCCTCTTCAATGTCCTCTTCGAGGGCGGAGAGGCCTTTTCCGAATCATATTATGCCTTTTTTCGCGACAACCCCGCCTTTATCCCGCTCCTCTTTGTCGCCCTCTTCCTCGGCGGGATCGTCATCGGCGGCGTTCTGAAATTTTTGCCCGTCCTCCGCGGCACGGGCTTTTCGCAGGTGGAGGGGGCTGTGCAGGGGCTGTACCGCTTTAAGTGGTATGAAGCTCTCACGGGCATGTTCGCCTCCTCCCTCTTCCTCGTGTTTATGGGGCTATCGGGTGGATCCGAGGGGCCCAGCCTCTTCATCGGCGGCGCATGCGGGGACATGACGGACGCCGTGCTCTTCCGCAAGAGCGACCGCCGCTACGCCATCACGAGCGGGGCCTCGGCGGGCCTTGCCGTTGCGCTGAACGCCCCCCTCACGGGCATCATCTTTGCCTATGAGGAAGCGCACAAGAAGTTTACGCCCGAGGTGTTTGTGTGCTCCTTCTCCTCGGTCGCGATCGCCGTGGTCGTCCGAAATCTGCTCCTCTATTGGATGGGATTCGAGATCGGGCCCTTCCTCGCGGGATTCGACTTTCCGCAGGACCCGGGGCTGCTCTTCAGCGCATTTGCACTGCTTGCGGCGTTCATCGTTTCCTTCGCGGCGGTGTGTTTCTACCATATCTTTGTGAGAATGTACCGCCTGTTCGCCAAGATCACCTTTTGGAAGGGGGTGGGGAGATACATTTTCCCCCTGCTGCTTGCGGGAGGGCTGGGGCTCTTCACGGCGTATGCGATGGGGAGTGGGCGGGAACTCATCTTCGGCCTCGCGACGGATGAAATTTCCCTCTTCGGCATGCCCCTTTGGGCAGTGTTGTTGATCCTGTTTGCCGTCCGCTTCCTTGCGACGGTCGTCAACACGGGCATGCGGCTGCCCGCCTGTGCCTCGGTGCCCTTCTTTGCGATGGGGGCGATTTTGGGGAAACTTCTCTCCATGCTCTTTATAAAGATGGGCATGAGTGAGAACCTTTCGGACCTTCTCGTCGCGCTCTCGATGGTGACCTTCTTCATGACGGTGGTGCGTGCGCCGATCACGGGCATTCTGATGACGGTGGAGCTCACGGGGCAGTTTGCATTTCTGCTGCCCGCGGTCATCTGCGCGGCGGTTTCGTACTTCATGGGCGCGGTCTTTCACACCGAGCCGATCTATGAATTCATGCTCGACAAGATGATCGAGGAAACCCCGCCCGAAAACACAAAAAAATCCCCCGAAGCGGGAGAGGAAATTCAAAATTAAAAATTAAAAATGAAAAATTAAAAATTGAGCGCGGGGCGTGATTGAGAATATCCCCGCCCCCTACCCCCTCCCCAAGGAGGGGGCATGACTCCGTTCGGACTCAGGGTGGCCCCGTCCTCATCCCGAGCGAAGCGAGGGGATCTCGTAAACTGACGGAGCCAGCCCCGCGTCATTCTGAGAACGAGAGCAGGATGAGAGGACGGGACTTGACCCGAAGAATCTCGCGGGGCGTTTGCGGACAATGCGGCGAGATGCTTCGGATTGTCTTTCATGGACTGCGTTGTGCTTCCGTTCTCAGCATGACGCCGCCACGCACGGGCTTCCGTTGGTTCAATGGGATGCTTCGCTATGCTCAGCATGACGCCGCTACCCAGCCATTCCAAATCACGTCATGGTGAGCTCCGTCGAACCATCACCGCATTATAATAAGGTGACCCTTCGACTACGCTCAGGGTGACGTGGAACGTCGGGGCAGGGACGCTCAGCATGACGCCACCACCCAGCCATTCCAAATTACGTCATGGTGAGCGCAGTCGAACCATCACCGCTTCAATCCGAACGGGGATTCGATCGAGATGATCTCCGAGATCCTGTTGTGCACCACCCAGCGGTATTGCTTGCTCATTGATTCAAACAGAATGTACAGCTTGCCGTCCTTCAGACAGATCTCCTCGCTCATGCAGGGCATGGTGAGGTCGGGCTCCCGATCTTCAAGAAGATACAGCGGGACCTCTTTCCCGTTCACCGTAAATGTTTCAGCCGTCTTTTCGTCCAGACGGTTTTCGTATATCTTGAGGCGGGAAGCGGGCAATCCGTACGAACAGGAAAGGTAAATGCCCTGCGCGTCCAAGGCAATGCCCTGCACTTCGTCACACACCGAAATCACTTTTGCGGGTACCATGTCCGCGACCCCGCCCTCGCATTTTTCGTCCATGGGGTAGGCATACACGAGGGAATGGTTGGTCTTTCCGCCCACGTCCATGTGATGGGAAGGGTCCGTATCATAGCTACTGTTGGGGCGGTAGAATTCCCCCACATAGAGGACGCCGTCGAAGATATAGCAGTAGGCATTGCTGCGGAAGTCCGTCTCGAAGAAGTCGTCGATCTCCACCGCCCCGCCGTTTTCTGCCGAGA
>CANQUY010000121.1 GCA_947627125.1 uncultured Clostridia bacterium | reverse complement strand
AGCGTGAACTTTGAAACTTCTTCAAGGCCCTTGCTCGCCGCGTCGCCGCCCTTGCGGACGGGATGGACCTCGTGGCGCACGCCCGTATTAAGTTCGATGAGCGTGAGGATCAGCTGGCCGTTGATATCCACGTCGAGAGTGACTTCGACGGGTGCGTCGCCGGGTACGGGCGGCGTGAAGGGAATGGGCATCTCTTCATAGAGAGGCGTGCACCTATCTCCTTCCACATCGTCGGTGAGCTCTTCGTTTTCCATGATGCAGATATTGACGGAATCGAACATGCCGCCGCCGCTGTTGCCGCCGACGGTGAGGCCGGGAATGACGTTGGCCGTCGTGCCGTGCGCGGGCTTGGGCGTATCCTTCTTGACGAGGTTGAGGAACTTGGGCTCGTTGTTGCTGTAATAGCGGAGGCAATAGGACTTTGTGCAGAGCTCGATGATCTCGTTCGTCGTGCCGCCCGCACCGTCGAACTTGATCGGCTGCTCAAGAGAGATCGAGCCGCCCTTAGGCGTTGTGTCGTCGGATGTGTCGTCCCCGTTCGAATCGCCTTGGTCATTGGAACCGAAGTTGCTGTCCACGTTCATGCCGCTTGCAACGAGCGCAGCGCCGTTGGAAACTGCCTTGTCGGGGTCGAAGGAAACGAGGGGCTTATTGTAGTAAGCGGTAAGGCCCTCTTCGACCTGCTTCATTCTGGTAGAGCCGCCGACGAGGATGATCTCATCGATCTCTGCCATCGTCATACCCTTCTTTTCGAGCATCTGGTCAATGAGCATGGTCGTCTGGCTGAAGAGGCCGGCGGTGAGTTCATTGAACTTCTCGCGCGTGACTTCGATCCTCGCCTTCTGCCCGTCATAGTTGGGCGTAGCGGTCGCGCTCTCCTTCTGGGTGAGCATCTTCTTGAGCGCTTCGGATTTTTCGGAGAACCAAACGACCTGTTCGGGATCGTTCTTGATGGCCTCTTCATCCGCACCCGTCTGGGAGCAGAACTCTTCGCGGATATAGTCTGCAAGCGCCTTATCCCAGTCCTTGCCGCCGAGGTGATGGTCGCCGCCGGTGGTGATGACTTGATACTTTCTGTCCGTCCCGTCGAAGTCGAGGCGCATGACCGTGCAGTCGAACGTGCCGCCGCCGAGGTCGTAAATGAGCACCGTCTTGTGCATATCCTCGGGGTGGGAATTCCCGTAAGCGATGGCCGCCGCCGTGGGCTCATCCATGATCTTCAGAACGTTGAGCTGGGAGCCGTTGGAAAGTTTCACGGCCTCGCCCGCATTCTTCGTCGCTTCACGCGCGGCGTCCCCGAAATACGCGGGGCAGGTGATGACTGCGCCGTCGATCTCTTCGCCGCCGAGCCACTTCTCCGTGTCGGAAATGAGTTTCTTGAGAATGATAGAGGAGATCGCGCTCGCGGAGAGCTGCTGGCCGTCGATCTCTTTCATATAGTTGGGGTCACCCATATAGTTCTTGACACGCTCGATGATGCGCTCGGGGTTGAGCGCGCCCGCCTCGCGTGCCTGTGAACCGACGACGACAGAGCCGTTCAGATCAAAGAATACGATGGAGGGAGTCGTCTTTTCGCCCTCGTTCGATTCCACATTCGTGATGATTCCCGTGTCGTCCACGTAGCTGACCACGGAATACGTCGTGCCGAGGTCGATACCGATTTTTTTACCCATAATATTTTCTCCTTTTTATATAATTTTTTAATTTTTCGGGGTGTATTTGTAGACGTCTACCCGGGAGGGATAGAGAAGTTTTCCCTCATACAGGTAGGCGGCCGTGTAACGGAAGGCGACTTTCTTGTCGAACGTTTCGTCCTCCGTGGGGACCATTTTCATGAGCCTGTTGGTCTTGATGTCGTATGTATCGCCGACGTCCTCGGCGATGATGACGCCCGCCGTATCGAGAAGCAGCTGCGCCGCCTCGATCGCGAGGGAGATGACGGAGGCGTATTCCTCCCGCATGTTCTCCTCGGTGATCTCCTCCTTGATCTCATCGACCGCCTGTGACACGTCCGCATATGCGCGTGCGAGTTTCCTGAGATAGGGCAGAAGGATCGCATCGCTGTAATCCTCCTCGATGGAGCCGAGCTTTTCCTCATAGGAGAGCAGAACTTTGTCGCGCTCCTCCCTCTCTGCAAGAATGGCAATGAGCTTTTCGCTGTTCTCGCGGGCGATGCGCAGCATTTCCTCCGTCGGGTCGGCGGGCTCCTCCGCGGCGGCGATCTCCGCTTCCGCAGGCGTGCCCTCCGCAGGAAGTTCTGCCGTTTCTAAAGGAACTTCTGCCGCCTCAACCGGCATTTCCGCCGATTCCGCAGGGACTTCTTCCGCCTTGGCGGGAGCAACATGCTGCGGGGCGATCGCTCTCTGCCCGAACAGCGGTTTGCCGCGGTAGATGAACTCCGTCCCCTCGAGCTCGACGCCCTCGTTCGCGAGTAAGTCATAGAGATCGTCCCGCACATAGCTTGCATATTTCAGCACCGTGGGCACGTCCTTCACATAGGAATCGAGGCTCCGCAACGTCTTTTTGCAGTCCTCCAGATAGGAGATCAGTCCGACGCAGAAGGGCTTCAACAGACGAAAAACAAAATCATCTCTGTACTTTTCGACCTCTGCCGTAAGATTGGAAACGATCTTGTCTTTGGATCTCAGCGCAAGGATCTGACGCCGTACGTTATCGGCATAGCCCGCAAACATTCTGCTGAGCTGTTCCGCCGTGACCGCGGGGGATTGGCTCACGGCCTGCTCCGCCGCTTTTTCTTCGGTCTGATTGGTTACGTTGTCTTTCATTTCATTCTCCTTATTTTTCAAATTTACGGAACAAACTTACGACTGTTCGTCAAGGAGGCGGTTGTATTCCTTGAAAACAGCATCAATGATCGCGTCGTTCGTTTCGATCTCGAAATGCTCCTTCCCGAAGAATCCGCGCTTGACGCGAAAGACAAGCGCTTCATCGTCGTCCATGCCGTCGAGAAGTTCCACGGGCTGCAGGATCGCATAGAATTTCCCGCGGTAGGCGATCCCCGCGACTTGGATAAAGTCAACTTCTTCGCCGTCCGCGGTTGTGAGGGTGATGACGTCGTCGTCTTTCATAACTGAATTTCTCCTTTTATTTTGCTGCCTTTCGTGAGGCATTGATTCCGTTTCCCGAACGAACGGCCCGTGCGGCCGCCCCATCGGGCACACATGCGACCATCCCGCATACTTAAAGTAAAAGTACAATTTATATTATATAGGCAAAATCCCCGCGCTGTCAATATTTTTGACAAAATTTTTCGCAAAAAAGTTCTATTTTTTGACACGAATCCCCTTTTTTGTCAATGTTCTGACACACCCGCCCCTCCTTGGGGGGCATGAAAGGCAAAAAATAAGGGCATTCCAATGATGGAACGCCCGCATCGAGTATCCCGTCATTGTTGCCACACAATTTCTCCCTGTAAACGGAAATGAGGATACACCAAATGCCAGTGTAGCCGTTTACAGAGAAAATATGAAATTGTGTGGCACTTTCAGTATACCACAGTGCCGTCAAATTTGCAAGATTTTTTTGGTATTTGATTGAAAAAGGTTGAAAAACCTGCCTGCCCATGTCCCCGCCCTCATCCCGAGGCGTAGTCCCCCTCATCCCGAGCATAGCGAGTGGATCTCGTAGACTTACGGACTTCCGTTCTTATAGCGGGATTCTCTCGCCCCTTCGGGGCTCGGAATGAGGAATGGGCCCTGTTGGAGCAGCCCCGCGTCATTCTGAGAACGTGAGCAGGTACGAAGTAAGGCGACTTGCCCCCCACCCCACCCCACTGCTCATTCTGAGCGCAGCGAAGAATCCCATTAAACCAACGGCAGCCCCAACGAAGTCCATATCCCTCCCGCCGCGCATTTTCAATTCATGAAAAATTCCGCCCGAAAGGGCGGAATTTCGTGCTATAAGTTGCAAATTTTTACATTGCAGGACCAGTTGTCGAGGGCGTGTAGACGCGGCCGAGGAGCTCCTGATTCAAAGCATACAATCCCTTCGCGTCCGAGCCGAACAGCTTGTACTTTTTGATCATATCGTCGGCGTTGGTTTCCTCTTCACCCTGCTCCTTGATGAACCAATCCAAAAACTGCATCGTGCGGTAGTCCTTCTGCCCCGCCGCCTCATGGTAGATATCGGTGATGAGCGAGGTGACGTACTGCTCATGCTCATAGCCTGCCGTCAGAGGGTCGAGATGGGTCTTGAATGTCTTGTCGGGCTTCGCAATGGCCCCGAACGTGACGCGGTGACCGTTGTTGATGAGATAGCGGCGGATCATGAAGGCATGGTCGCGCTCCTCCTGCGCCTGCACTTCGTACCAGTGGGCGAAGCCGTCGAGCCCCTCGTCGGCATAGTAGTTGGCGAAATCGAGATAGAGATAGGCGGAGTAGAGCTCCTTGTTGATCTGCTCGTTGAGCATTTCCGCAATTTTGTTGTTTAACATGATGATCTCCTTTGCCTTCCTTTGAAAGCAAACAATATTGTAACCCTTTTTGCGAAAAAGTCAAGTATTTTTTTGCACATTCCGAAGAACTCCCCGCCCCTCGTAGGAGGTTCGAGGAGTTCTCGGCTTCCCTCCCCACGCTCATCCTGAGCGCAGCGAAGGATCCCATCAAACGCACGGGAGCAGCCCCGCGTCATTCTGAGAACGTGAGCAAAAACGAAGTCCGACAACCTAACCCGAAGAATCTCGCGGGGCGTATACGGATACTATGCGGTCGTTGCCCACTCCCTACCCCCTCCTCGGGAGGGGGCATAGACTTCGTTCGGGCCGTGTCCTCATCCCGAGGCGTAGCCGAGGGGATCTCATAGACCCTCAGAGCCTCGACAACATATAAGCCAGCGCCCGCGGACGAGAGTCCGCGGGCGATCGCATTAAAATCATCAACTTATTGCTCAAAATACGTCACATTTCCCTCTTTATCGATCGTTCCGTCCGTGCAGGTCACAGTGTAATTCTCCGAGCCTAAATACAAAAGATATTTCTTTTGAATCGCTTTCCACTCTTCCACGGTTCCTTTGAATTGAATATCTGTCAACGAACTGCAACCATAGAACGCACCATTGTTTAACCCTGCCCGAACACTCAAAACGAAAACAAACAGGTGAAACATCGGAAAGACAAGAACTTA
>CANQUY010000120.1 GCA_947627125.1 uncultured Clostridia bacterium | reverse complement strand
AAAATGCTGGGACGAAGTGACCCAGCCCCGCGTCATTCTGAGAAACGGACAAACTACGAAGTCCGACGAATTAACCCGAAGAATCTCGCGGGGCGTATTCTTTGCGGCGAGATGCTTCGGTACAACTCCCCTTCTCAGCATGACGCCGCCCCCTCGGCTCCCCTCTTAGGGGAGCTGTCACGCAGTGACTGAGGGGTTTTTGTTCCCAAATGTGCTTCCGTGCGTTTTATGGGATCCTTCGCTACGCTCAGAATGAGCGGCAGGGCACGGGACAGAATGAGCAGCCGCCCCGCCCCTGTCCTCATACCATACAAAAAAGAGAGGTCACCCTCTCTTTTTTGCTGTGTGGATAAGGGTATCAAATACCCCCAAGTGTGAGCTTAATATCTGAATCCGTCCGGTGCGGATTTCCAGTTCTCACCGTTGCGCGCCGTATCGGTAAGATATCTCGCCAGCGCCATGTACAGGTTTTGCGCAAGGATCTTATGGTTCTTGACGCTTGTCGCGTCTTCCTTGCCCATGGTGGCAACGTACTGCTCATAGAGCTCCCTCAAGCCCTCATCCAGCTGCTTCACATTTGAATTATCGTCCAAGGGCTTATTGCCGTCTGTGGTGAATACATATTTGCCATCGCTATCCTGCAAGTTCAGCAACGATTGATCGATATAGCTGCTGATATGTACGTTGATGACCGTGTTCGGATTCCAGCCTTGGTATTGAGGATACTTCGAATTGAATCCCTCGTAATCGGTCGCTGCGGCGTGATCGTTTTTGCGTGCCGTCATGAAACCCGTCACAAAACTTGCGTCGCCTTCTTCGCCATCGAGATACCCGACGAGTTTATCCAAGAACGCGGACAGCTCGACGCCCGTTTCGGGGCTCCTGTAGGAATCTACGATATAGTTGAAGCGATTGCTGAGCGCCGAGTAGGAATCCACGGCAAGGATACCGTCGATATAGTCGAGGTAAGCGTTCTTCGCCGCCTCGTCCGAAGGATTATCCTTATATGCCTTCTCAAGTTTTGCCCTGACGGGAAGATTGAGATACAGCCCAAGCGCGGAGGTGATTCCCTTCTTCGTGTCGTCTTCGCTCATATCAAGGCTCTTGTGGACGACTGCGAGGAATTCATCCAAAAGCGTCATGTATTCATCGGAACCCCTCTCCGCCTTATCGACGTAGAGCACCTTATACGCATGTGCGAATTGTGCCACCGTGAAGGAATTGCCGCTGAAATACGAGAGCATCTCATAGTGGTTGGAGAAGGCGTCATAGGCGAGGAAGAGCGCCGGGAGGTCACGCAAATTCTTCAAGGAGAATACATTTCTGTCGTTCAGCCAAGTATGGATATCCCGATGAACGTCATAGGAGTCGGGATTCGTAACGGCTGCGCCAAAGAAGAGATCGGTCTTTTCCTTGAGGGCAAGGATCTTGTCGGGCGAAGCGCCTTCCGCCAACCCTTCCGTGCGGTAGGACTGATATGCGTCATAGAGAACGATCTGCACATCGGTGAGCGTTCCTGCTTCCTTCTTGGAGTCGATGTCCTCCCATGTAGCCGTGAGCGTGGCAACGGTATTCACGGAGTTACGGGAAACAGAGTATTCCGCGATCGCATTTGCGTATGCTTCGATCGCCTCCGCATAAGCGTTCAGTGTTTCCATGCTCAACGTGTCCGCAGTGAGCTGTGACTTGGCAGTGTTGGCGGCGCTGTTGGCAGCCTTCAGTTTCTGGCCAAGTTCGGAAGTGTCGCTGTATGCACCGTAATCGCTGTAAATGTAATTCAAAGCCTGCAATAATGTGACTCTGGTATTGTAGCGAACCAATTCCGTCTGCGTCAAAACGAGCGTGGTGTAGGCATTGATCGCCTTGAGGTATGCCTCCAACGTTTCGTCTTTGGGGTCTGCGTGGTATGCGTCGTGCGCCGTCTGAAGCAGTCCCTCTGCAATCACGCAGAGCTGATCCGTCACAGCTGTACGGGTTTCATAAATCTCATCGAGAAGGTCCGCAACTGTCTGGGGCGCATAGAGCTTGAACACATTTTCAATGAAGTACGCATATCCTTCCGCAGAACCGAAGGTATACTTGCTTGCATACGACCAAGGAAGATACGGGTAGATTTGACTGTTCTTCGTTGCGCCGTAGAAGATACTGGGATAGTAGCTGTAGATCGTGCTCCACTGGGAAGGATTCTGATAGAACTGACTCGTATTCTTGTAGTAGTTGTTCGTATACCATGTGAGCAGTGCCGCGCGGCTGACGCCGTTGTACATCGCGTTCATGCGGGTCATAAAATCCGCCGAAACGGCGTTATACTTCTCCTCTGTGGCTGTCGCAAACGGCGTGTCGGGAATATTGCTCGAGTAGTTCATGTCGAGCGGAAGACCCTTCTGGTTGTAGATCTCGCTCGTATTTGTATTCAGGAAGATCTTATGATACTGCTCAAAGGACACATAATCGATGTTTTCATAAAGAGGATCGATCAAGTTCTTCATATTCGTCATATATCCCTTCGGATCGTTCGCGCCCGCATACTCCTCGAGCACCTTGTGCCATGCCTCGAGCAAAGGACGCCCCGCACGGACATAGATCTCCGCATCGTATGAGGAATACGACGATGAAATGGTGATATACTGGCTATATTTGATCCCTTGATAGGTATAATCGATCCTAAGAGCCTGGCTGTACGACGACGGTACTTTGTCATAAACGGTAAAGTGATAGAAATCGAAGCACGCTTTCATCTTACCGTCTTCTTCCATTACGCCGTCATAACGGTACGCGAAGGACACATAGTCGTCTTTATAAATTTCGTCATGGTCAAGTTCCACCCCGTTCATGTAAACGCCGAGGAGCTCAAAATCTTTCTTGCTCCCCGTCCATTCCAATTTGATATCTTTGGGGACTTCGGCATTCAGGTACGACGTAGAAAGATTTTTCGCACCATCGCTCAATTGTACGGGCTTTGCCCCGTCGGCCGATCTCACTTCCACATTGAGCTTGGCCTTGGTGTAGCCGCTCTCCTCTTCGATCTTCTCGCCCTTGATGAGGTCGAAAAGTACGGTCTTTCCGTCAACTTCAAGTTCATAGATCAAGGTGGGCTGGAGATTGACCTCGTCGACGTAATATCCTCTCTTTTCAGAGGCGACGCCGACCTGAAGGGTGATCTCCGCATAGCCGTCATGCACTTCAAACGAGGAGATCTTCATGGTCGCCTTCATGCCGTGACCGTTTTTATCCGGGGTACCAAGATCTGCAAAAAGACCGTTGAACTCCCTTGCCATGGGCTCGCCGTAGGTATAGGTGTAGACGTAAGGCTTGATATGAATATCCTGCCCGCCGCTCACGGAAAGTACCGTGCGAGGATACATCTGTGAAAGGAACTGATGCTGTTCGGAATCGTAATAATAGAGCTGCCCGTTGTATTCTACCGTGAGGACATCGCGTATATAACTCGAATTATAATGGCTATTCGTTTCATCTTTATATACCGTAATGCCGGTTTCATATTTATAAAGTCCGCGATATCCCGATTTATTGTTGGCATTGCCGTAAACATTGGTCGCTTCGAGCCACTCCGCATACGACATTTGATTGAATGTTTCGTCTACATAGATGCCGTCGCTCGAAATTGGCGAGTAATAGACGTCTGCATCTTCCTTCAAAATAAAATCGTGTTCTGCGGCCGTATAGACCGTATCGTGCGTCTTTGCATTCGCGCCGAGGATGAGGTGGGGCTTGCTCTCGCCCGCTTTCAGAGCGTCATGCTGCAAAACAAACGTATAGCTCTTGATCTCGTCGAAACCGATCGTCGCCGCGCTGTCGGGAGATTCGATCTTGCCCTCGAGGAGTTCGATCTTATCCTCACCGGGAGCCCCCGGCGTGACAACGGGCTGCGCCTTTACTTCCACTTTCCAAGAGGAAGATGTGTGCCCGTCCGATTCCATATAGACATAATAGACACCGGCCTCGGTAAAGCCTGCGCTGCCGATGACCATCGTCATCTCGCCGTGTTCCCCTTTCTGCACAGTCCCGACAAAGCCCTGCGTGTAGACCGTGCCCGCAAGCGCCTTATTCCAGAGCGCCGAGCCTTCCACGCCCTCCTTGCCGTACCAAACCTGGAGGAAGGAATCATCTGCGCCGTGCGCGAGGAATTCAAACGTATGCGTCGTCCCTTCACGGAAGGAGATCCCCTCCGAAACATTCACCGGCGTGCCTTCCACTGAGAAGGAATCAAACGTGTATTTCCCCGAGAAGACCCAGTGGGCGACGAGGGTCATGGCGCGGGAGATGGGAGTGACCGTCGTCACCTGCCCGTCGTTGACTTCCGTCCCCGTGAACCAGCCGAGGAAGGTGTAATTCGTGCGCGTGGGCACGGGAAGCGCGGCAATGCTGTCCCCCTTGGAAACTTCCACCGTCGCATTCTCAAGCACGTTGCCGCCGTTCACGTCGAACGTCACCGTCACCTTCTCCGCCTCGGGCAGTGCGGGCGTTTCACCGTCCGAACCCTTGAGAGAGCCGAGATTGTTCCAAGTCTTTCCGTCCGCGTCGAGTTGATACACGTCGAACTTGCTGTAATCGAGGTAGAAGTCACCCGCCATGGAGCCCGTGGGAAGCCCTGTGGGTTCGCCGTTCCCGGAGAACCACACCACGCCGTCACGGCCGTTCGTGCCGAAGAGCTTGAGAATGTTCTCCCAGCCCTCGGCGGTCTTATGATAGAGGTCGCCCGCCCTGGTGTCGAGATAGAAGTCGTTGGGGGCGCCGATCGCGGCATCGGGTGCGCCGACGCCGTACAGCCATTCGCCGCTCTCCTCCAAACTCACCGTGGACCAACCCGCGGCAGTCTTTTTGTAGCTTGCGAGGGTCTTGGTGTTGAGGTAGAAATCTCCCTCCGCGCCGAGGCTGTCTGCAGGCAGGACGGAACCGTAGTACCAGTTGCCGCTCGCCGTTTCGGTGATCTGTGCGTTCCCGCTGTCGGTGTTTCCGCATGCGCTCATGATCCCGAGGGAGAACACGAGGGCGAACACACAGATGAGGGTCGCAAGGATCGAAATGCGTTTTTTGCCTTTCATTGCCTTTCTCCTTATGAAAATGTGATTTGTGACTCCTTTCTCCACACAAATGGCTGAAAAGGAGGCAAAATCCTAATATCCATTATACCCCCCCCCCCCCCCCCCCCC
>CANQUY010000119.1 GCA_947627125.1 uncultured Clostridia bacterium | reverse complement strand
CCTTGACGAGGCCCGCGATGTCCACGAATTCGATGACGGCGGGGGTCACCTTTTTACTGCTGTAGAGAGCGGCGAGCTTTTCGAGCCGCTCATCGGGAACGGCGACGACGCCGACGTTGGGTTCGATGGTGCAGAAGGGGTAATTTGCCATTTCGGCGCCCGCATGGGTGATGGCATTGAACAGGGTGGACTTGCCGACGTTGGGAAGCCCCACAACTCCGAGTTTCATAAGCGGTATCTCCGTGTTTCTTTCTCCTTCAATTATAAAACATTTTCGGGGAAACGGCAAGTCTTTCGGTTGCCTTGCGGGGAAAAATATGCTAAAATACTTCCGAAGAAGGAAGATTATGGATTACAAAACTTATATTGCAGAAAAACTCAACGTCGCGGGCATGACAAGGGCGGAGATCGCGGAATCCCTCGCCGTTCCCCCCGATACCTCGCTCGGCGACTACGCCCTGCCCTGTTTCAGATTCGCCAAGATCCTGCACAAGTCCCCCGCCATGATCGCGGAGGAACTCGCGGGGAACTTTCAGACGGATGACGTCATCTCCTCCGTATCTGCGGTCAACGGGTATTTGAACTTCAAGATCAACAAAAAGAGCCTCGCTATGGAGGTCATTCCCGCAGTGCTCGAGCAAAAATGCGCATACGGGTCCTCGGACATGGGTGCGGGAAAAACGGTCTGCATCGATTACTCTTCCGTCAACATTGCCAAGCCCTTCCATATCGGCCACCTCTCGACGACGGTGCTCGGCGGCGCGCTCGTGCGCATCTTCAAGGCCCTCGGCTACAACGTCGTCGGCATCAATCACTTGGGGGACTACGGCACGCAGTTCGGCAAGCTCATCTCCGCCTACAAGCGTTGGGGGAACCGTGAGGAGGTCGAACGGGGCGGCATCCATGCCATCAACGACCTCTACGTCCGCTTCAACAGCGAGGCGACGGAGGAGATGGAGGCGGAGGCGCGCGAGTATTTCCGCCTCATCGAGAGCGGCGACGAGGAGGCGAACGAGCTCTTCAACCTGTTCAAGTCCCTCACCCTCTCCTATGTTGAAAAGATCTATGAGCGGCTGCACATCAAATTCGACAGCTACTGCGGCGAAAGCTTCTACATTGACAAGATCCCCGCCGTCGTGGAGAAACTGAAGGAAAAGGGCCTCCTCACCGAAAGTCAGGGGGCGCAGGTGGTGGATCTCGAGCCCTTCGGCATGCCCCCCTTCATTGTGCTCCGCTCGGACGGGGCCTCCCTCTATGCCACGCGCGACCTCGCCGCCGCCCTCTACAGAAAAGAAACGTACGACTTCGACAAGTGCCTCTACGTCGTCGCCTATCAGCAGAATCTGCACTTTCAGCAGCTCTTTAAGGTCGTCGAACTCATGGGGGAGCCGTGGGCAAAGGACCTTATTCACGTCGCCTACGGCATGGTTTCCCTCGAGGACGGGGCAATGTCCACGCGGAAGGGCAAGGTCGTCTGGCTGGAGGACGTCATCTCCCGCTGTGTCGAGAAGGCAAAGCAGATCTTGGAGGAAAAGAATCCCGCCCTCGAGAACAAGGACGAAGTTGCCGAAAAGGTCGGCGTGGGTGCCGTCGTGTTCGGCGCGCTCTACAACAATAAAATCAAGGATATCGTCTTTTCTTACGATAAGGCCCTCAATTTTGACGGCGAAACGAGCGTTTATGTGCAATACACATGTGCCCGCGCCGCTTCGGTGCTCGAAAGGGCCGCGGCCGCGGGGGCGAGAGTTGAACTCACCGACGTGGAGCCGAATGCGCAGGAGTTTGAGCTCTTGAAGGCGATCGCCTCCTTCCCCGACGCCGTGAAGTCGGCCGCCGAAAATTATGAGCCGAGCACGGTTGCCCGCTTCGCCGTGGACGCCGCGCAGAAATTCAACAAATTCTATATCGACTGCAAGATCATGCAGGCAGAAACGGAGGAGATCCGCGCGTTCCGCCTCGCGCTCACAAAGGCCTCCCTCATTTCGCTCACCAACGCGCTTGCTCTCCTCGGCATCGGCGTCCCGGAGAAAATGTGATGAAAGCCGTCTTTTTCGACCTCGACGGGACCCTTCTCGACACCCTTCCCGACCTGCACGCCTGCGTCAACGCCGTCATGGCGGCGCACGGTTACCCCGCCGTTTCGCTTGAGGAAACGCGCGAAGCGATCGGCAACGGGGCCAGAAAACTCATGGAGAGGTTGCTCCCGAAGGAGGCCCCGCTCGAGGAACGGCTCGCGGAATTTCGCAACATATATGCCGAAAACAGCTGTTTTCTGACGCATGTGTACGGCGGCGCAGCGGAGTGCATTTCCACGCTCAAGCGCATGGGGATCAAGACAGCTGTCCTATCCAACAAGCCGCACGAGGCCACGGTGAAGGTGGTAAAAAAGTATTTTCCGCAGGATATGTTCGATTTTGTCGCGGGGGACAGCGGAGATTTCCCCGTGAAGCCCGATCCATCCCTCGCGCGGTATGCCATGCTTTCCCTTCGGGTGAGCCCCGCGGAAACCCTCTTTGTGGGCGACGGCGAAACGGATTTTTTGACGGCGAGAAACGCGGGCATGCGTCCCCTCTCCGCGCTCTGGGGGTACCGCACGCGGGAGCAGCTTTTCTCCGTCGGCGCACGGGAGTTTGCCGAAAAGTTTGAGGACGTTTTGAAGTACGTGTAAGCTCGCTCATGCTGAGCGAACGCCATCCCGTTGAACCCCGCTCCGTTGGTGCGGCGTCATGCTGAGAACGTGAGTACAACGCAGTCTACGAAGGCTGTATCGAAGCATCTCGCCGCATTTTTAACACCGCCCCGCGAGATTCTTCGGGTTAATTCATCTGACTTCGTACTACGTCCGTTTCTCAGAATGACGCGGGACTGCGCTGCCCTCTCAGAATGACGCGGGGCTGCGCTGCTCTCTTAGAATGAACGTACAACAAAAATTTAAAATTTATCTTGTCTTTTCCCGAATTCTATGCTATAATACAGTTACGAAAATTATTTTTAAGGAGATATAACTATGAAAAGATGTGCAATCTGCGGTGAAATCGTAGAGGACGACGTTACCGAGTGCCCCGTATGCCATGCGAAGAAGTTTGTTCCCGTCGAGGAAGAGGGCTTCGCGTGCGAACACCATGTCGGCGACGGCGTCGTTGATGACAAAGAAGTGATGGACGGGCTTCGCGCCAACTTTAACGGCGAATGCTGCGAAGTCGGCATGTACCTCGCCATGGCGCGCGTTGCCGAACGCGAGGGCTATCCCGAGATTGCCGAGGCCTACAAACGGTATGCCTATGAAGAGGCCGACCACGCCTCCAAGTTTGCGGAACTCTTGGGCGAAGTCGTGACCCCTTCCACCAAGAAGAACCTCGAACTCAGAGCCGCGGCGGAAGCGGGCGCATGCGAGGGCAAACTCAAGCTCGCAAAGCGCGCAAAAGAGCTCGGTTATGACGCGATCCACGACACCGTTCACGAAATGGCGAAGGATGAAGCCCGCCACGGCGCAGGCTTCAAGGGTCTATTAAAGAGATACTTTGGTAAATAAATTTTTTACATAAGAAGCACAAAAGAAAAAGCAGGAGCGGACACCCGTTCCTGTTTTTTTGTAGCGTATTGATGTGGTTTTCCCCACCCCCCTACCCCCCCTCCCCAAGGAGGGGGCATGATTGCGTTCGGGCCCCCAAGGAGGGGCATGACTGTGTTCGGGCCCCCAAGGAGGGGCATGACTGCGGTCGGGCCCCCAAGAGGGGGCATGATTGCGTTCGGGCCCCCAAGGAGGGGTCATGAGGAGCCTACCCCCTCTGGGGGGGAGGCTGTCACCGCAGGTGACTGATGGGGGCATTCCCCTCAACCCAAAATGGCGACGGAGAGGCCGCAGAAGATGATGAGGGAAACCGCGTCTACGATCGTCGTGATGAAGGGCGAGGCGACGGCGGCGGGGTCGAGCTTCACGGCTTTCACGCCGAGGGGCAGAAGACAGCCTACGAGCTTCGCGATGACGACCGTTGCGAACATTGCCAGCGAAACGACTGCGCTCAACAGCAGCGTATAGCTCTCATAGCCGAAGAGAAGCCTGTCAATGAGCTGTAATTTGCAGAAACACGCGACGGAGAGGGTCGCCGCCAACAGCACGGACGCCCGCATCTCCTTCCATAGCACTTTAAGCGTATCCTTCGTCGTCAGTTCTCCGAGCGCGAGGGAGCGGATGACGGTGACGGAGGCCTGCGAGCCCGAATTCCCGCCCGTGTCCATCAGCATGGGAACGCAGGCGAACAGCACGGAACTGATCGCATTCAGCCGCCCCTCAAAGGTGTTGATGATGAGCCCCGTGAACGTCGCGCTCACCATGAGAATGAGCAGCCACGGCACGCGGGCCTTAAAGATGGAAAACACACTCGTCTTTAAATACGGCTTCTGCGCGGGCAAGATAGCCGCCATCCTCTCGATATCCTCGGTGTTCTCCTGCTCGATGACGTCCATTGCGTCGTCAACGGTGACGATGCCGACGAGCCGCCGTTCATCATCCACGACGGGAATGGCCAAAAAGCCGTAGTCGGAGATCTTGCGGGCGGCCTCTTCCCTGTCGTCCTGCGTACTCACGTAGATGACGTTGTCGTGCATGATCTCCCCGATAAGGGCGTCCTTCTTCGCGAGCATGAGCTCCTTCGCCGTCACGAGGCCGATGAGCTTGTTGGAGGTGTCCGTCACATAGCAAGTGTAGATGGTTTCCTTGTCGATCGCCGTTTCGCGGATCCTGTCGAAGGCCTTTTCCACCGTCATATCGGGCAGGAAGCGGACGTACTCGATCGTCATGATGGAGCCAACGCTGTCCTTGGGGTACTTCAAGAGTTCGTTGATATAGGCGCGCGTTTCGCTGTCGCTCTGGGCGAGAAGCCGTTTGACGACATTGGCAGGCATCTCCTCAATGAGGTCCACCGTATCATCGAGGAAGAGCTCGTCCATGACGGCCTTGATCTCCCTGTCGGAGAGCTTCTTTAAGAGTTTCTCCTGCGTGTCGCTGTCGATCTCGACAAACATGTCGGCGGCGAGGTCCTTCGGCAGGATGCGGAAGAGTACCACGAGGTCCTCCTCCCGCGCGCCCTCGAAGATCTCGGCGAGGTCGGTCTCGTTCATCGAAGAAAGGAGCGGCTTTAATACGGAGAATTTGCGCTCCTCCAAAAGTTTCAGGATCTCTTCCTGCTCCGCGATACGGCGGGCGACCTCTTCGGGCATGTCCTCGATGCTGTC
>CANQUY010000118.1 GCA_947627125.1 uncultured Clostridia bacterium | reverse complement strand
CTCCCCATCAAAAAGAGCGCAATAAGTATCGAAATTTTCTTCATCCGCTCCCCTAAGGGCGGAGGCCGAGCGCACACAGAAGCCGCTCATCGGGCTCAAAGGGGGGAAGGCCGATCTCCCGCGCGGAACCCTCCGCATGGAAATCCGAGCCGCCCGTCTTGAGGAGCCCCCGATCTTCGGCATAGCGCCCAAAGTACTCCGCCTCTTTGAAAGTATGCTGCGAATGAATGTATTCTATTCCGTCGAGCCCGCGTGCCGTTAAATCGTCCATAAGTTGCAGTTTTTTGGTTTCGTCCATTTGGATCCTGCCGGGGTGGGCGAGCACGGCGATCCCGCCCGTTCCGTGGATGACCTCGAGCGCGTCGAGCGGGGAGGGCCTCCCGATCTCCGAATAGGCGGGCCTGCCGACGTCGAAGAGCTCCGCATACATGTCGCGGTAGGAAGCGTTCGTCCTCTTTGCGACGGCGCGGACAATGTGCATGGTGTGGAGCGGGGCGTCCTTCACCGTCATTTCGGCGATAGCGTCCCCGAGCGTCACATGAATGCCGAGATAGGCATTGGCCTTCTTTAAAATATCCTCGGCGCGGGCGAGCGCTCCCTCCCGCCTTTCCTGCAAAAACGCGTCATATGTTGCATTTTTTTGGCAGCGATACCCCAAGATATGCACCTTGCAGCCCGCGTAGGCGGAAACCTCCCAGCCGTTCACAAAGAGGAGCCCTTCCCTCTCCGCGGCGGCGCGCTTTTCCTCGAGGCCGCCCATCGAATCGTGGTCGGTCATGGAGATGAGGGCGAGCCCGTTCCGCTTTGCAAAGGCCGCGATCTCCTCGGGCCCGTGTCTGCCGTCCGAATAATAGGTATGAATGTGAAGATCCGCTCTCATGTCACCGCTCCGATAAAAAGTCGTACAGTTCTTCGCTGAGGTCGAAGGGCATACAGCCGACGGGAGGGTCCTCTTCGCTGTGGAAATCGGAACCGCCCGTAAACGCGAGGCCGTGCTCAAGCGCATAAGTGCGATAAAATTCCCTCTGCTCGGGGGTGTGCTTGGCGTAGATCGCCTCGATCCCGTCGAGAAGGGGCGCAAGTCTGTCCACAAGGGCCTGCCGCCGCGAGAGGTTTTCCCGCTGCAGAAATTCCCGCCGCGCATTGTTCCCCGTCGTCCGCATCTCCCTGTATTCCGCGCTCGTCAGAAGCCCGATCCGCCCCGGGTGCGCGAGCACTGCCCTTCCGCCGCAGGCATGGATGAGCGAAACCGCTCCCTCGGGCGTGAGCCCCCAATCGGGCACATGGGCGGGCATGCCGAACGCAAAGGCCTCCGCAAATACGTCCCAAATATACCTATGAAGCCGCATTGAAACGAGCTTTGCAAGCTGGGCGGCGTGGTAGGGTTCACGGAGATTTTTTCGGCTCTCGCAGAACTCCTCGTAGGTGATATCAAGGCCGTACATTTCGTTCGCAAGGCAAATCATTTTCTTGATCCGCGCCTCGGATTTTTTGAATTTTTCCTCAAAATATGCAACATATGCTTCGTTTTCGGCGCATCCGTAGCCCAAGACGTGAACGCGGCCCTCCCCCTCGTAGGCGGAGATCTCCACCCCCTTCAACGGGAGGATGCCCTCTTTTTTTGCCTCCTCGAAGAATGCCCCGCAGGCTCCCATGGTGTCGTGGTCGGTGACGGCCATGGCCCTGAGCCCCGCCGCTTTCCCCATGGCAACGACCTCCTTGGGCGAATGCGCCCCGTCCGAATAAAAGGTATGCATGTGAAGATCTGCCCTCATGGCACGATTTTTCCTCCTTGGATCCTGATTTTGTTGCATTCCGCCCCGTAGAGAACGCGCTCGGCGTGCGTACAGGTCAGAATGCACTGCACGTCACGGATGCGGGAGAGCAGTTTTTTGCGGCGGGGAAGGTCGAGCTCGCTCATCACGTCGTCCAGAATGAGCACGGGAGCCTCCCCCGTAATGTCCCTGAAAATCGCAAGTTCGGCGAGCTTTAAAGAGAGCGCGGCCGTCCTCGCCTGCCCCTGCGAAGCAAAGCCCCGCGCCTCGTCGCCGTCGATGGAGATCTTCACATCGTCGCGGTGCGGTCCCACCGTGGTAAAGCCGAGGCGGAGGTCCCGCTCCCTCGAATTATCAAATTCTTTTATCAATCTTTCCCGAATCTGCTCCTCGCTCTCCTCCTTCTCCTCCGCGCCGACAGAGAGAATTTCCGCCCCGTCGGTGAGGAAGGAATGGGCCTCGCACGCGAGCGGGGAGAGCTGTTTCAAAAATGCCCTGCGGCGAAAGACAATGCGGGCGGCATAGGTCGCAAGTTGCTCGTCCCAGACGGGCAAAGTTTCCAAAATCAGCGATATATCGTGATTTTTTAGGAGATTGTTGCGCTGGTCGAGGATCTTTTGATATCTGAGCAGGGCCGTGCAGTACTCCCGCGAAGTCTGCGAGATGGAGAGATTCAAGAACCTTCTCCGCTCGTCGGGCCCATCCTGTATGAGCCGCAGTTCCCCGGGAGAAAAGAACACGGCGTTCATGTTTCCGAGCAGATCCACGGCGCGCGTGAGTTTATTTCCGTTTACATAGAGTTCCCGCCTGTTCTCATAGATATCTGCCCGCAGGGATACGCTCCCGAAGCGGCTCAGGGCTTCGGCGGAGATGCTCGCCGCCGTTTCCCCGTGGCGGATGAGCTGGCGGTCGTGGCGGATGCGCAGGGATGAACCCGTACAGAGATAGTAGACGGCCTCGGCGCAATTCGTCTTGCCCTGCGCGTTCTTCCCCGTGAGGACATTGAGGCCCTCCCCGAAGGAAAAGCACTCGTCCTCGTAATTTCTGAAGTTGTGCAGGCTCAACTTTTTGATCACCATGATTTTCTACCGCAAAAACACTTTATTTTCGGACGATTTTGTATTATAATGGAGAGGAAGAAATTCTCTTCTCTGTTTATTATATCAAATTTACGGAAAAACTCAAAACGTTTGCGAGGATAAAATGTCAGAAAATACGCAGTACGATTATTTGTGGAAGAAAATCAGGGAAAAGGCCGAACGCATCATCAACCCCCTCTCCTACGAGCGTTTTATCCGCTCGCTCGAACCCGTGGACGTGATGGGCGGCACCCTCGTTTTAAAGGCGGAAGATGAGCTCATCGCAAAGACGGTGACGGCGCATCATCTTGCGCACCTGCGCGAGGCGGTGAAGAGCTCGGACGTGGGACTTTCGGACGTTGCGATCATTGTGGACGGCAGCGACGAGTACACGCTCGACAACGTTCCCGACAGCTATGACGAAAGTCCCGTCACGGTGGACAAGCGGTACACGTTCGACTCCTTCGTCGTGGGTTCCTCCAACAAATTTGTCTATGCGGCCGCGCAGTCGGTGGCGAACAACCCCGGCGCGGAATACAATCCCCTCTACATCTACGGCGGGACGGGCCTCGGCAAGACCCACCTCATGCAGGCCATTGTCAACGAATTACAGCAGAAAAAGCCGACGCTCAGGGTGAAATATACGACGAGCGAGCAGTTTTTGAATGAATTTGTAGACAGCCTTGCGCGCAAGGGGGAGGGACGGGAATCCCGTTTCCGCAACCGCTACAGAAATGTGGACGTGCTCCTCATCGACGATATTCAGTTCTGGGCAGGGAAATACGGCGTGCAGGAGGCATTCTTCCACACCTTCAACGAGCTCTCCTCGCAGAACAAGCAGATCGTCATCTCCTCGGACTGCCCCGCAAGGGACCTCACGACGCTGGAGGAACGTCTGCGCACCCGCTTCGAGGGGGGGCTTATCGCAGATATCCAGCCGCCCGACCTCGAAACGAAGATCGCCATCTTAAAGCGCAAGGCCCTCGAAAAGAAATATCTCGTGCCCGATGACGTACTCGCGTTCCTCGCCAAGAATTCGGATACCAACGTCCGTACCCTCGAGGGACGGCTCAACACCGTCATCTTTGCAAGCAAACTGCACGAGGAACCCATCACCCTCCAGCTCGCCGCAACGGCATTGCAGGAGGCCATCAACGTGGACGAAACGGCTGTCGTCACGCCCGAAACGATCATTCGGGCGACGTGCACACACTTCTCCATCCGCAAAGAGGAACTTCTCGGCAAAAACAAGCGTGCGGAACTCGTGCGGGCGCGGCAGATCTGCACCTATCTCATGTGCGAAATGCTTGCGCTTCCCCTCGTCACGATCGGCAAGGAGATGGGCGGCAAGGACCACGCAACCATCATCTACTCGCGCGACAAGATCGCCTCGCTCATCAAAGTTTCCGACGCCACCGCAAAGGATGTGAATGATATCAAATCGGCGGTTCTGAAACAATGATCCGCCGCTCATTCTGAGAAACGTGAAGGATCCCCTCAAACGAAGTCTGCATGGGAGCCCATAACGGCGTCATGCTGAGAAGGAGAGTGGTATGAAGTCTACGGAAGTCGTACCGAAGCATCTCGCCACATAGTATACGCCCCGCGAGTGGCGGCGTCATGCTGAGAAGGGGAGTTGTACGAAGTCTACGGAAGTCGTACCGAAGCATCTCGCCGCATAGTAAACGCCCCGCGAGATTCTTCGGGTTAGTTCCTCGGACTTCGTTCCTATTCCGTTTCTCAGAATGACGCGGCGGGGGCCGCAGGATCCCGTGCGTTCAACGGGATGCTTCCCCTTCGACTACGCTCAGGGTCAGCATGAGTGCGGAGCGCTCAATTTTCAATTCAAGAATGAATACTTTCTCCGAAGGCAGTGTTGACGCCGTGGTCATCGGCGCGGGGCATGCGGGCTGTGAAGCGGCCCTCGCCCTCGCACGGACGGGGCTCAAAACTGTCATTCTTACACTCAATCTCGATAGTATCGGCTTCATGCCCTGCAACCCCTCCGTCGGCGGAACGGCGAAGGGGCATTTGGTGCGTGAGATCGACGCGCTCGGCGGGGAAATGGGCCTCAATGCCGACCGCTGTGCCCTGCAATACCGCATGCTCAACGAGGGAAAGGGCGCAGCCGTGCAGTCCCTCCGCGCGCAGGTGGATAAGAACCGCTACCACACCGAGATGAAGCGCGTTCTCGAGCACACGGAGAACCTTCGCATTGTGCAGGGCGAAGCGGCGGAGATCTTGGTGGAAAATGCTCGCGTCATCGGGGTGAAAACGACGTACGGCGGGGTATTCTCCTGCCGTGCGGTGGTCATCGCGACGGGCGTGTACCTCAACGCGCAGACGATCACGGGGGAAGTCGTCAACGACAGCGGGCCCAACGGCTTCGCACGGGCCACCGCCCTCACCCAAAATCTCATCGAGCTCGGCTTTAAGGTCCGC
>CANQUY010000117.1 GCA_947627125.1 uncultured Clostridia bacterium | reverse complement strand
TAACGTGTATCTTGTCGCCCTCGCGCAGTATAAAGTCGCCGTTCGGTATATGCACGTCCTCGCCGCGCTGCACGGCACAGATTAAAACTTTTAATTTGAAATCCTTGTTAATGTCCTTAAGCGCCTTACCTTCAAGAACGCTGTCCTCGTTTACCTGGAACTCGATAAGCTCTATTCTTCCCTTCGCGAACGTTTCCGTATTTATCGCGGCGGGGAAGCGTAACATTCTCGACACCTCGCCCGCGCTCGCGTACTCGGGATTTACTATCATGCTTATACCGAGCGCGTCGCGCATAAAGTCAAGCTGCTTAAAATATTCGCTGTTTCTCACTCTCGCGACGCAGCGTTCCGCGCCGAGCTTTTTCGCCATTACGGCGCATAGAGCGTTAAGCTCGTCGTTCGTCGTTACGGCGATAAAAAGATCCGCCCTGCGCGTCTCCGCCTCGTCAAGCACAGCCAGATCAGCTCCGCTGCCCTCGACGCAGCGCACGTCGTACATATCCTGTATCGACTCGCACAGCTCCGGCTTTACGTCTATGAGAACAACATTCCCGACAAGCTCAACGAGGTCGTCCAATATTGGAAAACGTCGGAGGAGTTCCGCACCTACCTCGAGGGCGACGAAATGGAGAAGGACAACACCGAAGGGGCACTGCAATTCCCCAATGTTTCCGGGATCAAGTTCGCCAACAAGGACCAAAAGGTCACCGTCAACAACAAAGAGTACGACGTTCCCCAGTATGAGGACGACGCGCACACCCATGTAAAGGACGGCTACAACGAAGTCCTCTCCATCACCATCAAGGAGATCGACCCCAAGGCCATCTGGAACTTCGCTTTCTCCGTCGCTCCCATGTACTACTATTCGGATGCGGAGCACATCGCCGCGTTCGACTATGAGAGCAACTTCGGCGTGGAATACCGCTCGCAGTCCTTCATGAATAACGTCGTCAACTCCACCGAGAAGGTCGGCGTTCCCGTCGGCGCGGGCGCCTATGCCGCAAGTAAGGCCTCGGGCGGGATCGACAACATCACCGCAGGGCAGTTCTATGACCTCGGCGGCGTCTATTTCGAGCGCAACCCTTACTTTAATCCCGACGGAAAGGGCCCCGCGAAGATCAAGAAGATCCGCTTCAGCGTCGTTGCGGAGAACCAGATGGTCGACTCCCTCTACACGGGTTCCATCGACTTCGTCGAACCCAACGCAAAGCCCGGCACCATCACCGAACTCAACGGAAAGAGGGATGAGGGCATCGGCAACAAGAACGTCCAGACTTCCGGTTACGGCTATATCGGCATCAACGCGGGCAAAGTGCCCAGCATCTATGTCCGCCGCGCCATCATGTACAGCATCAACACGCAGGAAACGGTCAACTACTACGGCACGACGGCGAAGCCCATCTACCGCTCCATGTCCCTCTCGAGCTGGGTTTCCACCCTCGCACTGCAGAACGTCACGAGCTATTATCCCTATATCAACGGTCCCGTTCCCTCTAATCTCAACGTCGTCGATCCCGACTACAGGGAGTATGTGACCCGCCTCGGCAAGAAAGCGGGGGACACCTTGACGTCACAGGAACAGGAGGACTTCATCCGTCACCTCGTCGGCGATCTCGGCGGCTACACGCTCAACTCCGACCAAGTCTACTTCAAGGGCAGCGACACCTGCAAATATACCTTCACCGTCGTCGGCGATGAGAGCGACCACCCCGCATGGGCAGCCCTCTGGCACGCGAAGGAACTCCTCAACAACTGGGGCTTCGAGATCGAAGTCAAGACGGATACCTACGGCCTTCAGAAGCTCTCCACGGGCGATCTCACCGTTTGGGCGGCAGCGTGGGGCTCCACGATCGACCCCGATATGTATCAGGTCTATCATAAGGAATCCACGGCGACCTCCGTCAACAACTGGGGCTACAAGCAGATCCTCCGCGACACGACAAGCAAGTATCAGACGGAGAGGGATATCATTGATGAGCTCTCCGAGCTGATCGAAGAGGGCCGCAAGGTCGACGATTCGACGGACAACGGCAAGATCGCGCGTGCGAATATCTACAAGTCCGCGCTCGACCTCGTCATGGAACTCGCCGTCGAGCTTCCCACCTATCAGAGGGACGACCTCTTTGCCTACAACACCAACAAGATCGATGTGAGCACTTTCACGCCCGACTCCGAGCTCTCCGCTTTCAAGGGCCTGACGTCCAACATTCATCTCATCTCGCTCAATGTGGCAAAATAATCTATTATAATAAGGTCATACACAAACAACAAGCGCTAAATCGGTGAAACCATGTTCAAATACATTGTAAAACGGCTCTTAATATCTATCGTGATCCTGCTCGGCGTTTCGATCATCATCTACTTTTTGGTAAGACTCATGCCGGCGGACTATATCGATAACCGTTTCGCTTCGCAGTTACAGAACCCCAACAGCGGTATCAATGAGGAGACCATCTTGGAGTTCAAGAAGCTGTACGGGCTGGACGATAACTCCTTCATGGGCATTTTGAGGGGGTACTTCAGCTGGCTCGGCAACCTCGTGCGGGGGGATCTCGGGAATTCCTTTATCTATATGAAACCCGTAGGGCAGGTCATTGCGGAGAACATGTGGATCTCCTTTGCGATCGCGCTTGTTGCGACCGTTCTGCAATTCCTCATCGCGATCCCGCTCGGCATCACGAGCGCAACGCACCAATATTCCGTCCGCGACTATGTCACGACGGTACTCACCATGATCGGTATCTCTCTGCCGACATACTTCTTCGCGTACATTGCGATCAGGGTATTTGCCGTTGAGCTCGGCTGGCTGCCGAACTCGGGCCTCATCGACCTTTCCAAGAACTATGCCGATACATTCGGCGGGCAGATGGAAAAGTTCGGCGACATTCTCGTCCACCTCATCCTGCCCATCTTCGTCACGGTCATCCTGTCCATCGGCGGTCTTATGCGCTACACGAGGACGAACACCCTCGAAGTGCTGAGCGCAGACTATATCAGGACGGCCCGCGCGAAGGGCCTGAGCGAGAAGAAGGTCATCTACAAGCACGCATTCCGCAACACGCTCATTCCCTTGGCGACCCTCCTTGCGGGGATCCTGCCGTCCCTCTTCGGCGGCATGATGATCACCGAGCAGGTGTTCTCCATCGACGGGATCGGGAACCTCGCCTACAACGCACTGCGGCAGGGGGATATCCCGTTCGTCATGGGCTACAATATGTTCCTCGCCGTGCTGACGGTCATAGGAACGTTGCTGTCGGATATCATGTATTCCATCGTAGACCCTCGGGTCAAGCTACAATAACAGGCAGGATCTCAAATGAAAGAACAACAAGACAACAATCTCGAAATCGGGGAAACCGTCGGGCTTGACAACGTGAGCACGGAGGCAACAATGGCGGCGGAAACGGCAGAGGCGGCGGAAGCGGCCGAACGGCAGGGCGGCGAGGAACGGGAACTCGGCGTCGCGGAGGAAACGTATAAGGAAATGAGCCCGCTGCGGCTCATCCTCAGGCGGTTCTTCCGCTCCAAGCTCTCCATCGTCGGCCTCGTCATGATCGTCGCGCTCTTCCTCTTCTCCTTCCTCGGTCCCATCATCTACAACGCATTCGACAATGTGCCGTGGATCCACGAGGCGCACGAGCAGAACCTTACGCTGGAGGAGGCGGTGGACAGGAGCTACCATGTGGAACTCGCCCCGCCCACGCCCCAAACGATGACCGACCTCGACGGGAACACCTTCACCGTGACCGAAGTCGTCGAACTCGAGAACAACACGGGCGACGCGAACAAGCTGATGGACCCCGGACAGGGCCACCTCCTCGGCACGGACGACAAGGGCATGGACGTCTTTGTGCGTCTTATGTACGGCGGGAGGATCTCGCTCATCATCGGCTTCATCGTCGTCATTCTCGAAACGCTCATCGGCATTGTGATCGGCGGCATCTCGGGCTATTTCGGCGGCTGGATCGATAATATCCTCATGCGTATCGTCGATATCTTCAACTGTATCCCGACGCTCCCCATCCTCCTCATAGGCTCCTTCGTCATCGACTCGTGGGGGCTGCAGCCCGACCAACAGATCTATGTGTTGATGGTCATCATCACGCTGTTCGGCTGGAGCGGGACGGCAAGGCTCGTCCGCGGGCAGATCTTGGGGCTCAGGGAGCAGGAGTACATCACCGCGACGGAAGTCATGGGCTTCTCGCCGTGGCGGCGCATCTTCAAGCACCTCATTCCGAACGTCATGCCCCAGCTCATCGTTTCCATGACCCTGGGCCTCGGCTCCGTCATTCTGTATGAGTCCACACTGAGCTATCTCGGCCTCGGCGTCCAGCTTCCCAAGGCCGCATGGGGGACGATGATCGCACTCGCCAAGACGCGCGAAGTCCTCATCTACCATATGAACGTATGGCTTCCCGCAGGTATACTTATCGTCATTGCCGTGCTTGGCTTCAACTTTATCGGGGACGGTCTAAGAGATGCAATGGACCCCAAGGCGAGGAAATAGACAATGGCACAGAAATATTCCAATTATATCTCCATGAAGGAGAGCCGCAAGATCATCAAGTACAATCTCAAACAGATGAAGTACTACGAAAAGCTCAAGCGGCAGAAAAAGGACATCAGCGAATACACCGTCCCGATGAAGGACGAAAACAACCTCATCGAGGTCGAGGACTTGGAAACTTTCTTCTTTACCGATACGGGCACGGTCAAATCGGTGAACGGCGTTTCCTTCAACGTCCCGAAGAACAAGGTCATCGGCATCGTCGGCGAATCGGGCTGCGGCAAGAGCGTCACATCGCTCTCCATCATGCAGCTCGTGCAGGCTCCGCAGGGACAGGTCGTCGGCGGACAGATCCGCTTCAATTCCGATCAGCTCGGCTATGACGGAGAGGGGCGCAAACTCGCCTACGATATCGCCAAGACTCCCACCAAGGAAATGTATAACATCCGCGGGAAAGATATCACAATGATCTTTCAGGAGCCCATGACGAGCCTCAACCCCGTGTTTACGATCGGCTACCAGCTCGACGAGGTGTCCTTCCTCAAAAATCCTCAGATAAAGAAAGAGGACGCCAGGGCCTACAGTATCGAAATGCTCAAAAAGGTTGGCATTTCCATGCCCGAGCACTGCTACGAGAGCTATCCGCACGAACTTTCGGGCGGCATGCGCCAGCGCGTCATGATCGCAATGGCCCTCGCGGGGGAGCCAAAGCTCATCATCGCGGACGAACCCACGACGGCGCTCGACGTCACCATTCAGGCGCAGATCTTGGAGCTGCTACGCGAATTGCAGAAGCAGGAGGGGTGCTCC
>CANQUY010000116.1 GCA_947627125.1 uncultured Clostridia bacterium | reverse complement strand
CCTGTGCCGCTTGAACGATCTCTTCCGCGCGTTTTTTGGCGTCGGCGATGATCTTCTCCGCTTCCTTTTCGGCGTCGGAGAGGACGCGCGACACGATCTCTTCCCTGCTCATATCAGAGGAGCGCGGCAAGCGCAGCGGCGGGTTCCGTCACAACGGGAAGATAGTTGAGCGGAGGGACCGCATTCACCAAGATCATGGAGATAAGGAGCCCGAGGATGGCGTAGAACTCGATCATCGCGGGATAGAGAATGAGCTTGCCGCCGAGGGATTCCTGCTTGCCGACCGCATAGATGCAGTTGACGGCAGAGCGCCCTTGGAAAATGCCCGTGAAAAGACCCGAAACCGTCATGGGAAGGACGGCGCCGAAGATCGACCAGCCCTCTGCGACCATGCCGCCCGCGCCCGCGACAGCTTCGTTGACGATAAGGGCCTCCTGGATGCTGCCGAGCTGGTTGGATGCGATGAGGGCCACGATGAAGCCGTAGATACCCTGCGTTGCGGGGAGAAGGACAAGCACCATGACCTTACCGAAGAGCTTGGGGTTCTCCGAGAGAACGCCCGCTGCCGCCGTGCCCGTCTTGTAAAGACCGATCGCCGAGCCGACGCCGCAGAGGAGCACGCACAGCGCGATGCCGATCATTGCAATGACGTAACCTGTTGTAAACATATGTGACCTCCGAATAAAATTCGTTTTTTTACGTTTTTGAATGTTGATAGAGCTATGGAAACGTGAGTGCGGCGTCATGCTGAGAAGGAGAGTAGGAACGCAGTCTGCGAAAGCTGTACCGAAGCATCTCGCCGCATGTTCTACGGACATTCGCCGCGAGATTCTTCGGGTTAAGTTGTCGGACTTCGTTCTTCTCACGTTCTCAGAATGACGCGGCGGGTTAGTCCCCGTCCTCTCGTCTTGTTCACGTTCTCAGCATGAGCGCACGCCCCCCCTCACGCCACGCAGACATGCTTCTTTTGGGAGCCGAGGGGAGTGAAGAGTTCCCCCTCCCCCACAAAGAACTTGCCGTAGAACTCCACATATTGGAGCCTCGCGTCGTGGATATACGCGCTCAAGAGCCCCATTGCAAGGTTGAAGATGTGCCCGACGACCATGAGAATGATCCCGAGGATCGCGAGCGCAAAGTTGCCGCCCGTGATGAAGCCGATACTGTAGAAGGAAATGATCTGCGCGATGACTGCGCCCGAGAGCATGAGGCCGTACAGCCTTGCATAGCTCAGCACGTCCGACGCGTAGTTGATGATCCCGTAGAGGGAGCCGAAACCCTTTGTGAATTTTCCGATGAATTTTTCGTGCCTGCCCGCCGTCAGAGCCGCCAACACGACGCCCGCGGCAGCCATGATCCCGCCGATGAGCTTGAGATCGGGCACATTGAAGTCCTCCACAAAGCCGCAGACGGCAAACAGTGCGCCAAGGGAGAACACCGCCCACGTGACGCCGTCGCAGATCCCGTCAAAGATATTCCCCTTTCGCCAAGATTGCCATGCCTTGCAGAGATATCCCGCAAAGAGCTGTATGATCCCTATGATCATGCTGATGATGAGGATGGCGGGGATGTCGATACCGATAAAGGTCCAGCACCAATTCTGCTCCACCTGCTCCGCCCCTGGCATCTGTACGCCCAAATCGGGCATGACGGTGAAGGGCAAAATCTGGATACCGAAGAGGGAATTGAACAAGAACCCCCAGATGAGGGCAAAGATCCCGCCGATCGCAAAGACGCCCGCGAGGGACTTGATCCCTCCCTCTTTCGCACGGTTTTTGTAGTATAAAAATCCGCCGCCGAGCATCATGAGGAGCCCGTAGCCGATGTCCCCCATGATGAACCCCAAAAAGACGGAGTAGAAGAAGGACATGACGGTGTTCGGGTCGAACTCTCTCGCGTTCGGCGCGGAATACATGTTTGTGATGGCCTCAAAGTTCTGAACGACCTTGTTATTCTTTGCGAGCGTGGGGACAAATTCCCCCTCTTTCGGATCCGAAAACTCGTAAAAGAGGGGCAGGTCCTTCTCCCCGAGCGCACGTTTGACGTTCTCCTCCTCATCTGCGGGTACGAATGCCTCAAAGAGGAATGTGTGGGCGGTGGAGAGCATCTTCTCCGTCGCCTCCGCCTTTTCGAGTTCAAAACCGACAAAGTCGCAGTAAATTTTTAAGTTTTTGACCTCTTCGGCACATTCACAGAGGGCGTCATAGGCCGACTTTTCGTCCTCCTCGGCCGCTTTCAGCTCCCCCTGAAGCTCTGCAATGAGCTCTGCTCCCGTGCGGTCCTCCGTGTAGGGACAGGCCGTAAAGCCGCATGCGGCGAGCAGATTTTCCATCTCGCCGAGCGCACTCTTGTGGCAGACAGCAGTGAGGAGGATCCCCTCCTCCGTATTCATCTCCTCAAAGGCGGCAAGGGAAAGCGCCGCGAACTTCTCACGGCTATTTTCGTAAGTTGCGGCGGGGACAATGCCGAATCGCACGGCAAAATTTTTGGTGTCGCGATAGGCGGAGAAGGGCTTTTCTGCCGCGGCATAGGGCATTGCGGCGGAAATTGCGCGGCTGAGCTTCGTCTGCTCCGCGGAAGAGGCGTTCATCCTCTCCTGCAGGGAAGAGATCTCTGCAAGCAGACGGTCTGCCCGTTCTCTATAGCTTCCTGCCGCCATGAATTCACTGTAGCCGACCTCGAAGCCGTCCTTGATGACAGCGTTCTTTCCGTCCTTTTCTTCCTTGGCGCGGCGCTCCGCATAGCCCGTCAGGGTTTCGAGGGCGCTTTCGAGCTTTGCAAGATACTCTTTGAGCTCCTGCACGTCCGCCCCGTCCGCCTCTTCGTCGGCCCTTTCGCGCGCCTTGACCTCGACGGCATGGGTGCGCTCGAGCGCGTTGAGGATCTCATCCTTATCGTAGGAGAGCGCGGCGAGCTGCAATTTTCGCATCTTTGCGATCACTTCACCAGCCTCCCCACGACGTCCGCGACCTGCGGTTCCACATGCCCGAGGATCTCATCCGCATACGCTTTGGCGTCCTTTGCGCAGTCGGAAAGGGAGCGTTCATAGGCTCTGTCGGCGTCCTCCCTTGCCTTTTGCAGGATCTCCGCCGTGCGCTTTGCACAGATCCCCTCCGTCGATTTGGTAATTTCCATCGCCTGTTTTTGGGCCTCGGTGACGATCGCGGCAGCTACATCCTGCGCCTTTGCGATGATTTCGGCCGCCTTCTCTTCCGCCTCTGCGATCATATCGATGATGTTTTTTTCTTCCATGCGATTCACCGAACCTCGTCAATTATTACCATCTCAATATTGTAAACTCACTTCTTTGAAATGTCAAGCGGTATTAGGTCATTTTGGGAATTTTTCATGATAGGCATGCTCTTCGGCCCTCTCTCCCGATCGGTTGCCCCTGCGCTTATTTTCTTGCGGATCGCGGAAAACAAAAAGTACAGGGAAACCGCGGCGGTGAGGACTTCCGCAATCGGAAACGCCCACCAGACGGCCTCGGCGGCATTTTGGGAGAGGGTCAGTAGCCAAACCGTCGGAAAGACGAACACGGCAAGCCTCAGACAGGATATCACGAGCGGCATGAGCGCATAGCCGAGCGCCTGCAAGACGCCCTGCACGGCAATGCTGAATCCCATGAAGAGGTATCCGATACCCGCAATGCGGACGGCGAGGACAACGATGCCGATGATCTCCTGCCCTCCCGTTCCGCTCGCCATGCCGAACACGCTCGCAAGAGGCTCCGCAAGGCTCTCAAAGAGGGCTGTGATCGCCGCGGAAACGATCAAGGTATTGAGAATGCCCCACTTGATACAGGCACGGGAGCGTTCCATGTCCCCCATGCCGTAGTTATAGGAGAGCACGGAGATGATGGTATTGGAGAGCCCGAAACAGGCAAAGAGCGCAAACTGCATGATCTTGTAATAGATGCCGAAGCTCCCCTGCACGACGTCCGCACGTTCCGCCCTGCCGAGGATGAGGTTCACGCCGAGCATCATCACGGACAGAAGCCCCTGCATGAGCGCCGCGGAGAGGCCGATATGGTAAATTTCCCCGATGATCTTTGCGCTCGGGAGGATATTTTTGGGTGAATTGCCGAGTTCTCTGTTGAAAAAGTAGTGGAAAATCATTGCAACGAGGAGGGAAAGAACTTGGCCGATGACGGTCGCCCATGCGGCTCCCGCGACGCCCCACCCGAGCGGATAGATGAAAATATAGTCGAGGAGAATGTTCGCCGCCGCGCCCGAGATCTGCGCAATGGTAGAAAAGAGGGTCTTGCCCGTGCTCTGCAAAAACCGCTCATAAATCGTGAAACCTATCGCGCCAAAGGAACAAGTCGTGCAGATGGTGAGATATTCCGTCCCGATCTCCGTCACAAATTCGTCGCCCTGCGCCTGCATGGCAATGAACGGCCGCGCGCCGAACAGCCCGAAGAGGAGAAAGACAGCGTAGATGACGAGGCCCAAAAAGATGCCGTTCCCCACCGTTCTGTCCGCCTTATCGCGGTTCCCCTCGCCGAGCGACCTTGAGAGGAGAGCGTTGATCCCCACGCCCGTCCCGACGCCGACGGCGATGATGAGCAGCTGTACGGGAAAAGCAAAGGTGAGGGCAAGGTTTCCCGCGACCCCATCTTCGCCCATGTTGATGACGAAAGCGGTATCGACAATGTTATAGACCGCCTGCAAGATCATGGATACGATCATGGGGAATCCCATCTTCCAGATGAGCCCGCAGACGGACCCGTTCGACATTTTGTTGGTCTTTTTCTCTTCCATAAAAACTCCTTTTGCACAGAAAAAGAGGCGCAGATCCAATCGGATTTACGCCTCTTTGCGAGCAACACATTGTACTATGATTATATTCCTTTTAAAAAATTTTGTCAACCGAAATTTCGCCCGCAAAGCAAAAAAAGTGCAAATTTCCCGCCGAAAATCGGCTTTATCATAGTATTATGTCTGACATAGTACTATGAATAAGGGGGAAAACATATGCTAAGCGGCGGGGACGACACGCGGAAGTCCGCGTCATTCTGAGAAACGGACGCAGGACGAGAAGACGGAAATCGACCCGAAGAATCTCGCGTGGCGATGTTGATAGTGCGGCGAGATGCTTCGGTATAACCCCCGTAAACTGCGTTATACTCCCCTTCTCAGCATGACGCCGCCCTTGGCGTGACTGAGATGGTGTCATTCCCAATACGCTTCCGTTGGTTTTATGGGATTCTTCCCCTTCGGCTACGCTCAGGGTCAGAATGAGCGGCGGGGGCATGGGGTCCATTGGTTTTATGGGATTCTTCCCCTTCGGCTGCGCTCAGGGTCAGAATGAGCGCGGGGTCAAATACAGTCCCCTGTCGTCCACATCGACGGTGAGGTGAGAACCCGCGGCGGGGTTGTTTTCAACAATATA
>CANQUY010000115.1 GCA_947627125.1 uncultured Clostridia bacterium | reverse complement strand
TCCTTAGGGTCACCCCCACCTGACGTTATCAGGCGTCCTGCCCTGCGATGCCCGGACTTTCCTCATCGTGCTGAGAGGCACGCCGCGACCGCGTAGTCCGCTCGTATCACCTGCATTATAGCACTTCTTTCCCAAAAAGGCGAACGATTTTTTGTGGGTTTTGAGAAATTTTGATATGGCGGTGTGATTTTGAACGACACCCCCTTAGTCACGCAAAGGGTGGGCGGCGTCATGCTGAGAACGGGAGTAGGAACAGAGTCTACGAGGGCAGAACCGAAGCATCTCGCCGCATGCTTTACGGTTGCCCCGCGAGATTCTAACTTCGCGCCAAGGACGGCGCTCGTGCCGCGCTTAGACACAAATAGAACGCGCGCGGGGCGGGTCAAGTCGTCTGACTTCGTTATTTCTCCATTTCTCAGAATGACGCGGGTGCAGGCGCTCATTCAAAGCGTTGTCCCTTGCGTGACTGAGGAATGGAGAACGAACCCTACTTCACGCTATACAACAGCTCCTCGTATGTTGGGAAGGGCCAAAACTCTGCGGCGCAGAGGGACTCCATTCCGTCGCAGAGGGAACGGACGGCCGCCATGTCGGGCAGGATGACGTGTGCCATTCTCTGTGCGGCAACCTGATCCTCCCCCGTTGTTTCGGCGAGGTCCCGCTCCAGTTTCTGCACTGCGAAAAACATCTCTTCATTGCGGCGGGAGAGCTCTTTCGCGAGAAAAATATCGCACTTATGCGCGATTTCAGCCGATATATTTCGCTTTGCCGCGACGGCCGAACAAAGAGAAAGAACGTACTTTTCCACGGCGGGATAGACCTCCCGCTTCATCATTTCAATGAGGGTCCGCGCCTCGATACGGACGGTCTTGACGTAGTTTGAAAGGGCAATGTTCGCACGGGCGACGATCTCCTTCTCCGTGTAAACGTTCTGACGGATGAACACGTCGATATTCTCTCTTCTGAAGAACTCGGGCACGGCGTCCGCGGTCGTTCTGTGGTTCAAAAGACCCCTTCTCTCCGCCTCGGGCTCCCATTCGGGACCGTAGCCGTTGTAGTTGAAAATGATGCGGTAGTGCTCCCTGAAGAGCCTTTCGGTATACATTTTGCATGCAGTGTCGAAGTCTTCGGCTTCCGCAAGCGCGTCGGCAGCGTCCGAAAAGGCATCGGCGACGATCGTGTTCAAGAGAATATTTGGGTCGGCGACGGAGGCCCTTGAACCCACCATGCGGAATTCAAACTTATTGCCCGTAAATGCAAAGGGCGAGGTGCGGTTTCTGTCCGTGGTATCAATGGGGAAGATCGGGCTCTCGGGCACGCCGATGGAACCGGGCACAGCCTGTTTCGGCACATATTCACGGCCGAGGACGATACTGTCCACAAGTGCGCCGAGCTGGTCGCCGAGATACACGGAGATGATGGCGGGCGGAGCCTCGTCCCCGCCCAAACGGCAGTCGTTTCCCGCCGAGGCAACGGAGGCGCGCAGGATGCCCTGGTAGGTATCGACCGCCGCAAGAATGCACGCCAAAATCAGCAAAAATCGAGGGTTATGTTGCGGTTTCTCACCGGGGTCTAAAAGATTCAACCCCGTATCGGTGGAGAGCGACCAGTTGTTGTGTTTGCCCGAACCGTTCACCCCGTCAAACGGTTTTTCATGCAATAGACACACAAGATTGTGCCTCTTTGCAACCTTCTGCATGAGCTCCATCGTCAGCTGGTTGTTGTCAACGGCGATATTCGTCGTGGTGAACACGGGGGCAAGCTCGTGCTGGGCGGGCGCGACCTCGTTGTGCTTTGACTTCGCGCAGATGCCGTAGCTCCACAGCGTTTCGTCGAGATCGCGCATGAACGCCGAAACACGGGTCTTGAGGGAGCCGAAGTAGTGGTCGTCCATCTCCTGCCCCCGCGCAGGGGATGCGCCGACGAGCGTGCGGCCCGTCAGAATGAGGTCTTTGCGCTTTAAATAGACGCTTTCGTCGATGAGAAAGTACTCCTGCTCGGGGCCGACCGTCGTCATGACCTTTCTGCACTCCACGCCGAAGAGCTTCAAAAGCCGCTTGGTCTGCCTGTCGAGGGCGGCAAGGGACTTGAGAAGGGGAGCCTTTTTGTCGAGCGTTTCCCCCGTGTAGGAAACAAAGACGGTGGGGATATAGAGCGTTCCCTCCTTGACAAAGGCTGGCGACGTCGGATCCCAAGCCGTGTAGCCCCGCGCCGCACTCGTCTTTCTCATGCCGTCGGAGGGAAAGGAGGAAGCGTCGGGTTCCCCCACAATGAGGTCCTTCCCCGAGAGGCGCAGAATCGCCCTGCCGTCGGAGGGCTCGAGGAAACTGTCGTGCTTTTCGGCAGTCAAGTCGGTGAGCGGCTGAAACCAGTGGGTGTAGTGGGTAGCTCCCTTCAGAACGGCCCACTCCTTCATCGCATTTGCGACGGCCGAGGCAATGGACGTGTCGATGGGCTCCCCCTCTTCAACGGTCCGCTTGAGGGAGAGATACACCTCCTTGGGCAGGGAATTTTTCATGACCTCGTCGCCGAATACATTTGTACCGAAGATCTCTGTGATATTTTTCATGCTGCATTATATGAAAAATTTCCCCCATTCGTAGCCTCCCCTCCGCCCTCATCCCGCCCCGCGCCGCGTCATTCTGAGAAGGAGAGAAGGACGAGAGGACGGGAATTGACCCGAAGAATCTCGCGGCGAAAGTCAGTGTGCCATGCGGCGAGATGCTTCGGTTCAGCCTCCGTAGACTGCGTTCCGTTCCCCTTCTCAGCATGACGCCGCACCAACGGGCTCCCGTGCATTCTATGGGATCCTTCCCCTTCGACTGCGTTCAGGGTCAGGATGAGCGCGCGAGGGCAGCGAGGCCCCTACTCGCTCAAAAAATCCTCGCGGCGGAGGTTTGCACGCAGCTTCTCGAGCGCCCTCTTTTCGATCCTCGACACATAGGAGCGCGAAATTTTCAGCTTCTGCGCCACCTCTCTCTGTGCGAGCGGGGCATTCCCCGTCAGCGCATAGCGCATGCAGATGATCTCGAGCTCCCGTTCCGTGAGAAGTTTTCGGATGGCAGAGAGAAACTTCTCCTGCATGATCCTCTGCTCCACGCTGCCGAAAACCTTGTCCTCCTTTTCATAGAGAAGGTCCATGAGGGTGAGTTCGTTGCCGTCCTTGTCCGTTCCCACGGGGTCCGAAAGGGACATGTTTCCCTTGTGTTTCTTCCCCGCACGGATAAGCATGAGGATCTCATTCTCGATACAGCGGGCGGTGTAGGTCGCAAGCCGCGTCCCGTGGCCCTCTTCGTAGGTGTTGATGGCCTTGATGAGGCCGAGAGAGCCGACGGAGATCATGTCGTCCGTTTCCGCCGCCCCCGTGTATTTTTTGACGATATGGGCCACGAGCCGCATGTTGTGCTTGATGAGCATTTCCTTGGCCTGCGGATCCCCCTCGCGGGCGAGTTTCAAATATTTTTCTTCTTCCTCTTTGGAGAGGGGCTTGGGGTACGAACTGCCGTCTACCGCTCCCGTAAAGAAAAAGATCCGTCCTAAAATGGCGTAAAATATCCCAAGCATATTTCACCTCTTTCCATTCTATGCGGAAAGAAATTTGTCCTATGCCTGTCCACTCTTCCGCGCTCATACTGCCCAGCCCTCATCCCGAGCGAAGCGAGCGGATCTCATAAACCGACGGACTTCCGTTCTTAAAGCGGGATTCTCTCGCCCCTTACGGGGCTCGGAATGAGGGAAGGGGGCCACGGCTTGGCAGGGCGCTCATGCTGAGCGAAGCGAAGCATCCCGTGAAACCAACGGAGGCCTAATTGGTCGTTGCCCACCCCCCTACCCCCCCTCCTCGGGAGGGGGCATGACTGCGTTTGGGCTCCTCGGGAGGGGGCACGCCGCCGTTCCCCCCTACTCACCACGCCGCACTACTTACCACGACGAAAGTTGACGCGCTTTGCCGATTAGTCCGACGACCATAAAAGCGCAATAAAGTCTGCGAAATTGTTGGGAAACTTGTTTCGTCCCTGATATTCCGTTTCTTTTTTGCCGTTTTTGTAGAAAACAACATGGTAACTCATGCCGTCCAAGATATTCTCGTTGACCATTTCATGCTCCCAGGATGAAACGATCTCCCTGACCCGATCCACAAGGGCGGGAATATTGGCCGAGAGGAGAGAAACGGTGACGCCATGTTTCGAGTCCTCGCGCTTATAGGCAATATCTTTCCCGTAGTCGATATAGATCCTTACCCCCGACCCGAATGCGGAATAGCCCCCGAGCGATATCGTAAGATCTTCCCGCTGCTGCGGAGCTTCGGCGATCATTTCTTGGATCTTCCTTTCCTCGCGCTCCCATGCGGAAAGTCCCTCCTCATCGGAATTTTTCTCTCCAATGAGCGGGCCGAATCTCTCGACGTATTCCTTCTTCGTGAGGTACACTTTGCGCTGACTTTTTCCGTCAAACGGAGAGATATATCCCATGCATTCCATCCATTCAATGATCTTCCCCGCATGGTTATAGCGAATGCCGCATTTGCGCTGTATGAGGGAAACGGACGCCTGCCTCGTTTGGACTACGATCGACAGAGCCTTGAGATAGACGGGATCGACATCCACTTGCGGCTTCTCGGAAAGGAGCTCCTTCAAGAGATATTCACGGCTCGAGGCATAGTCCTCATCGGACATTTCCGTAAACCCCTTGATCGCCTTTGCATAGAGAATGATATCGTCAACATTCTCGCCGTCCTTCACGGCTTGATAGCGCTCGCGCATGCGCTGAATGATATCGCCGCGCTCGAGATCGGGATCTTCGGACAAAAGTTCCTTCACGATCTCCCACGTTCTGTCGTTTTCCTTGCTGCATTCCGCGAAAGCGGCAACGGCGCGCTCATCGATCGTCACGATACGCTCCATTGCGGCAAAGAGCTGCAGCAGGTAGGACAGCGCGTATTCGGGGAAATCGACCTTGATCCTGAGTTCGGAGCCGACGATTTTGATTTGATATCTGGCTGCGATAGCGTTGATTTGCTGTTGAACGTCCCGATCGTCAGTCGGCACGCCGCGGTACTCGAGGGAGAGGAACGCAAACTCATCGTCCGAAAGGTAGACGCCGTCATCCAAAACCAAAACCTGAAATCCGATATCCCTTCCGTCCATTTCAAGCCAATCGGGAACAATGAAATGCTCACCCGGATCCCCTTTGGCAATGGACATTCCGTCCCGCAGCCCCTGAAAGACGGCGTTCACTTCGGGCGGAATGTCCTCATCGCCGTCCTCGCCGTGCTCGTCAAGGGCGTCGAGATCCACGCTTTCATGTTCGTTTTGAGCGTCGGGTTCCGCGCTGTCCTGTTCCTTTCGGGACTCTTCCGCTTTGTTGATCTTGAACAGGATATTCTGCATCTCTTGGGCGCCGTCGGCAATGACCCA
>CANQUY010000114.1 GCA_947627125.1 uncultured Clostridia bacterium | reverse complement strand
GCCCCTCCCGGTACTTCGTGACCCCCACGGGGACCACCGAGACGCTGTTCACCGCCGGGAACATCCCGGCCAGGTCGTGCAGCGTCCGGTCCAAGGCGGCGCCGTCAAGAAGGGCGAAGTCGTAAAGGCGGTCATCGTCAGGACCTCCAAGGGCATCCGCCGTCCGGACGGGACGCACATCCGCTTTGACGACAATGCGGCGGTCATCATCGACGCCCAGAAGCAGCCGAGGGGCACCCGTATCTTCGGACCCATCGCGAGAGAGCTCAGAGATAAGGACTATATGCGCATTATCTCCCTTGCTCCCGAGGTTCTGTAAGGAGGACGGGATATGAACGTAAAACTCAATGACAATGTGCTCGTCATCACGGGCAAATACAAAGGAAAGCAGGGCAAGGTCCTCAAGTGCGACCCCAAGTCGGGCAGAGTCATCGTCGAGGGCGTGAACATGGTCTTTAAGCACGAAAAGGCGAGAAAGGCCAACGAAACGAGCAAGATCGTCAACGAGGAGTCCTATATCGACGCCTCCAACGTCATGGTCGTCTGCCCCGCATGCAACAAGCCCACGCGCGTGTACTTCTCCTTCATCGACGGGAAGAAGGTCCGCGTCCACGGCGGAAAGGACGGCTGCGGCAAGCCTCTCGACACGGCTGCAACGCAGAAGAAGGGCAAGAAAGCCGCGCCCGTTGTGGAGGAAGAAGCTCCCAAGAAGCGCACGAGAAAGCGCAGCCAGAAGGCCGCGGAAGAGAACAAGGACTGAGCGGGCGGAGGAATGAATCATGGCAAAGAAAGTTGAAAAGAAAGAAGCAGCGCCCGAAGTCAAGGCGCCCAGCAGGGTCAAAGTCTATTACGAGAACGAGGTCATTCCCGCACTCATCAAGAAGTTCGGCTATAAGTCCGTGATGGAGGTCCCGAAGATCGAAAAGATCGTTGTGAACACGGGCCTCGGCGACATCAAGGACAACCAGAAGTCCATGCAGACGGTAGAGAAGGAACTCATGCAGATCACGGGCCAGAAGCCCATCTACCGCAAGGCAACGAAGTCCGTCGCGAACTTCAAGCTCCGCGAGGGCATGAATATCGGCCTCAAGGTCACCCTCCGCGGGCAGAGAATGTACGACTTCTACGATAAGCTCGTGTCCATCGCCCTTCCCCGCGTGCGCGACTTCCGCGGCGTGCCGGACAAGGCGTTCGATGGCAGAGGCAACTATGCCTTGGGCCTCAAGGAGCAGCTCATCTTCCCCGAGATCTCCTACGACCAGGTAGAGAAGATCCGCGGCATGGATGTGTGCATCGTCACCACGGCAAAGACGGACGAAGAAGCGAGAGAGCTCTTAAGACTCCTCGGAATGCCTTTCAAGAAGTGAGGAAGAAGACATGGCAAAGAAATCAATGATCAGTAAACAACAAAGGGAGCCCAAGTTCTCGACCCGCGCCTACACGCGCTGCTCGATCTGCGGCAGGCCGCACGCGGTGCTCCGCAAGTATGGCGTTTGCCGTATTTGCTTCAGGAACCTTGCGTACAAGGGGCAGATCCCCGGCGTCAAGAAGTCGAGCTGGTAAGGAGGCGAAAGATGACAGATCCTATTGCAGATATGCTTACAAGAATCAGAAACGCGCTCATGGTGAAGAAGGAAACCGTCGAGATCCCCGCCTCCAACATGAAGAAGGCGATCGCCGAGATCCTCCTCAAGGAAGGCTATGTGAAGAACGTGCAGTACGTTGAGGATAAATTCAACGGCAAGATCGTGATCGAGCTCAAGTACACCGAGGCGAAACAGTCCGTCATCGGGGGACTGCAGCGCGTTTCCAAGCCGGGCCTGCGCACCTACAGCGGCGCACAGGAAATGCCCAAGGTGCTCGGCGGCTACGGCATCGCGATCGTTTCCACGAACAAGGGCATCATGACAGACAAGCAGGCCAAGGCCGCAAACGTCGGCGGCGAAGTGCTCTGCTACGTGTGGTAAGGAGGGGAGAGATATGTCGAGAATCGGTAAAAAAGTCATTCCCGTCCCCGCAGGCGTTTCCGTGGACTTCACGGACGGCGTCGTCACCGTCAAGGGCCCCAAGGGCCAGCTTACCCGCGAGGTCAAGGGAAATATCGACATCAAGCACGAGGGCGCCGACATGCACGTCGTTGCGCTCGACGAAGAGAAGCAGACCAACGCGCTCCACGGGCTCTACCGCGCGCTCATCGCCGACATGGTGAAGGGCGTTTCGGAAGGGTTCACGACGTCGCTCGAGATCAAGGGCGTCGGCTGGAAGGCGGCAATGCAGGGCACGAAGCTCGTGCTCAACGTCGGCTTCTCCCATCCCATCGAGTTCAACCAGCCCGAAGGCATCACGCTTGCCTGCCCTTCCCAGACGGAAGTCACGGTGAGCGGCATCGATAAGATCAAGGTGGGGCAGGTCGCAGCCGACCTCCGCTCCATCAGAAAGCCCGAGCCCTACCACGGCTACGGCATCCGCTACAAGGGCGAGCATGTCGAACACAAGGAAGGCAAGACTTCCGGTAAGGGCAAGAAGTAAAGGAGCGTGAAACATGATCACTAAAATTGATAAGAACGCAGTAAGGCAGCGTCGTCACGCTCGCGTTCGTAAGAATTTATCAGGAACTCCCGAATGTCCCCGTCTGTCCGTCTACAGAAGCACGAAGAACATCTATGTGCAGTTCATAGACGACGTCAACGGCAAGACGCTTGCCTCCGCCTCCACGCTGGAGAAATCCATCCAGAGCGAGATCGCGGGCAAGACCAAGACGGAAGCGGCAAAGATCGTAGGAAAGATCGCAGGCGAACGCGCCAAGAGCGCGGGGATCACCGACGTCGTGTTCGACAGAGGCGGCTATCACTACACCGGGCGCGTACAGGCGCTCGCAGACGGCGCGCGTGAAGCCGGGCTCAATTTCTGAGGGGAGGAGAAAGCAAAATGGCAAGAGAAAACAGACCTCAAAGAAGACAGGAACAGGACGACGGGCTCATCAAAAAGACCATTGCGATCAACCGCGTCAGCAAGACCGTCAAGGGCGGCAAGAACATGCGCTTTGCGGCGATCGTCGTCGTCGGCGACGGCAACGGCAAGGTAGGTTACGGGCAGGGCAAGTCGAAGGAAGTCCCCGAGGCGATCGAAAAGGCGACGCAGGCCGCCAAGAAGAACATGATCATTGTTCCGATCGTCGGGACGACCATTCCCCACGAGATCCTCGGCAAATTCGGCAAGGGCGCAGTTCTGATGCTCCCCGCCGCCGAAGGTACCGGCGTCATCGCGGGCGGTCCCGTCCGTGCGGTCATGGAGGCAGCGGGCATCAAGAATATCCGCACCAAGTCCCACGGCACGCAGAACCCCGGCAACTGCATCAAGGCCACCATCGCGGGCCTTGCATCCCTCAAGACGGCGGAAGAGATCGCGGCGCTCCGCGGCAAGACCGTCGAGGAAATTCTATAAGGAGGCGCTCGGCATGGCTAAGATCAAAGTTACGCTCGTGAGGAGCACCAACGATCAGATCAAATCCGTCAAGGCGACGGTCGCGGCGCTCGGGCTCAAGAAGATCCGTTCGTCCAATATCCTTGAGGATACGCCCGCCAACATGGGTCAGGTCAAGAAAGTAGCGCACCTTGTAAAGGTAGAGAGCGTTTAAGGAGAGAGCAATGAGAATCGATACATTATCTCCCGCAGAGGGAGCAAATACCCCCGCGAAGCGTCTGGGGCGCGGCATCGGATCCGGCCTCGGCAAGACGAGCGGCAAGGGCCACAAGGGCCAGTGGGCGCGTTCGGGCGGCGGCGTCAGGCCGGGCTTCGAGGGCGGCCGTATGCCCATTGCCCGCAGGATCCCCAAGCGCGGCTTCAACAACAAATGGAAGAAAGAGTACGTCGTCGTGAACCTTTCGAGGCTCAACGATCTTCCCGAAGGGACGGTAGTGGACTATTACTACGTTCTTGAAAACGGCCTTGCGAAAGAGGTCAAGAACAATGTCGGGCTGAAAGTACTCGCGGGCGGGGAACTCTCCGTCAAACTCACCGTGCGTGCGTCAAAATTCTCCGCGGCCGCAAAAGAGGCCATCGAGAAAGCGGGCGGCACGGCGGAAGTCATCGAGTGAACTTTTCGCTTGATGCAGAAAGGAGTCAACTATGTTTGAAACGATAAAAAACGCCTTTCGCAATAAGGATATCAGAAAGAAGCTCTTGCTGACCTTCCTTCTCCTTCTGGTGTTCCGTCTTGGGTGCTACATCCCCGTTCCGGGGCTGCTGCGTTCGAGTTTTGAAACTGCCATCACGGGGAACGACTTCCTCGCTCTCATGAGCGGTATCTCGGGCGGCGCGCTCGCAAACGGTACCCTCTTTGCGCTCGGCATCGGGCCGTACATCAACGCATCCATTATCGTCCAGCTCCTCACGGTCGGCATTCCCGCCCTCGAGAGATGGTCGAAACAGGGTGAAGAGGGCACGCGCAAGATCACAAACCTTACCCGCATCATCACGATCGTGCTCGCGGTCGTCCAGTCCGTCGGCATCATCGTCCTCTTCGGCAACAACCAGAACGCGATCCAGACGTGGCTGTTCTTCGAGGAAGGGATCGGCAAGACGGGCGCAATGTGGATCGCAGGGATCTTCATGGCCGTCGTCTATACGGCGGGCGCATGCCTCGTCATGTGGATCGGCGAACGTATCACCGACTTCGGCGTCGGCAACGGCATTTCGCTCATCATCTTCATCGGTATCCTTTCGACCGCAGGTATCGCGATCGTCGAGAAGTTCAAGGTCGTGTTCGGCATCGGCGCCTCGCAGGACGTGAACCAGCTCTGGAATATCGCACTCTTCATCATTCTTGCGATCGTCATCTTCTTCGCGGTCACGTTCGTCGACCTCGCGGAGAGAAAGGTCCCGATCAACTATGCAAAACAGGTCCGCGGCAACAGGATGATGGCTGCGCAGTCCTCCTCGATCCCCATGAAGATCACGGGCGGCGGCGTCATGCCTCTCATCTTCTCGTTCGCGATCATCTCCTTCCCGTCCATGATCATGAGCCTCATCCCCGCGTGTGCGGATGACCTCGCGTGGTGGCAGACCTATTTCTCGGGCAGCTCCCCCTATTGGTACGGGCAGGTCATCTATGCGCTCGTTCTCGCAGTCCTCATCTTCATCTTCGCATTCTTCTATGCGCAGATCCAGTTCAATCCCGAGGACATTTCGAGGAGCATCCAGCAGAACGGCGGCTTCATCCAGGGCATCCGTCCCGGCAAGCCCACGGCGCAGTATCTCAACAAGATCAACAAGCGTATCACGCTGTTCGGCGCGATCTTCCTCACCCTCATGGCGTTCATCCCTTCTGTGATGTTCTCTTGGGCAGGACAGGACCTCGTCAACGTGTTCTCCACGACAGGTATCCTGATTGTCGTCGAGGTCGCGCTCGAATTCCACAAGCAGCTCGAAGCGCAGATCTCTATGAGGCAGTACAAGGGATTCTGGAGGCAAGACTATT
>CANQUY010000113.1 GCA_947627125.1 uncultured Clostridia bacterium | reverse complement strand
ACGAGTGATATTATTGAAAGAGAAAAGATGCCCGCGGATAACCGCGGGCATCCCTTATAGGGAAGGAGGAACGTGAATACATCACATTCGAAACGTCGTTATTCCCTTGTCCTGTCCGATCCGGTGTCGGGAGCGGGAGCGCTGTCGGAGCCGTCTGCCGCGGCGCGTTCCTTCTTGAAGCGAAGGACGATCGCCGTTGCGCCCCAAGCGGTGAGACCGATCGTGAGCACCCAGATGGAGATGATGATGAGCCAGTAGTACGCAAACGGCATATCCGCGACCTGAACGCCGTGTGCAATGCCGTTCATGGCATTGGAGTTGACCACGGTGTAGAGAACGTGCTTCATCGCCTCTCTCATGTAGTACTGCGTCGCCTTGCTGTTTCCGTTGAGCTGGGCATTGGAGCCGTAAGCAGTGAGTTTGAGGTCGCCGCCCGCGCGGATGCACTGTTCGGTATCCATGACGCCGCCGCCGTCGTAGTCGGTGATGACTGCGCCGTTGAAGCCCCACTCCTCGCGAAGGACCTTGGTGATGAGGTTGTAGTTGCCGCCCGCCCAAGTGCAGCCGATGCGGTTGAAGGAGGTCATGACGCCCATGACTGCGGGAATCTCCATTTCCTTCTTGGTGAAGGTGCCCGCCGTCGCGTCGTACTGCTGGACCATGATCTTCTGCGTGCCGCGCTCTTCCATACAGGTCTGGAAGGGCTTGAGATAGATCTCACGGATCGCCTGTTCGTTGGCGAACGTTGCAACGTGGCTTCTGTGGTCCTCTTGATCGTTGAGGCAGAGGTGCTTGATGTAGGAGTACACGCCCTTGTAGGCCGTTTCACGGGCCGCCTGCAACGCCATTTCGCCCGACATGAAGCCGTCCTCGGAATAGTACTCGAAATTACGGCCCGCAAACGGGGTGCGGTGGATGTTCATTGCGGGAGCATACCAGCCCGAAACGATCCCCTTGTACTGGTGGCTGCCGAAGTGGGTTTCCGCCGTGTGGAGCGCGTCCTCGGAAACATAGTAGCCGTGCAGACGGGAATTCTCTCTGTTCCAGCTTGCCGCAAGGTTGGCGGCGCAGGGATAGGTGATGGAATAAGGGGAGTGCGTCGTGCCGCCCTCGTTGACGCCGGAGGGACCGTCGTAGTCGATCGCACGGGGTTTGCCGATCTTGGTCAGCGCGATGGTCTGATAACCTGCGTTACGGATGAGCCTGACGATGTCGGACGTGGGAATGAGATCGATATATTGATCCCAATCGACGTCCTCATAGGGCAAGCCGCGCGCATCGATGAGGTCGGCCGTGCCCTCTTTGCCGAATTCGCCCGCCTTGGCAGCGGCTTGGTCCTCGCTCATGGGATTGAGGGAAGCGGCCGCACCCTTGAGAGCGATCTGGTCCGCAGTTTCCTTATCGACCTCGACTTCCCAAACATAGCCGTTCTTTTCGCTGAAGGACGATTTCTTCTGGCTGTTTTGGTTGCCGTGGGTCTGAGGGAATGTGCCGACCCAATCCTGACGGGTGAGATACTTATCTCTCTCGGTGATATTCTGGTGTCCCGCCCAGAGTGCATGGTCGAACTCGTTGGTGATCTCGGCGCCATTCAAAGACTTGGAATAGGTCGTCTTGTCAACGCCGTTGTTTTCGGTATAGCTATAGGTGTACTTGCCGACAAAATTCTTGTCGCCTGCGCCGAAGAGGCCGTCCGTCGTCTTGTTGTTGTAGACAAGGAAGTTGTTGTTGGCCTCGTGCACGTTGTGCGCCGCGGTGAGGAGATAGTCGCCCGCCTCGAGGATATACGTCTTGGCGTTCACGTCGTCGTAGGAGATGAGATCTCTCTGGTTGACCTTGATCTTGACGGTCTCGGTCGCATTGGGTTCCAATGTCCCCGTCTTTTCGAAGCCGACGAGGGAGGAGGAAGCCTTCTCGACGTAGTTGGTCCTGTCGTATTCGGTATAGGGGGAATTCAGATAGACCTGCACGACGTCCTTGCCCGCGACGGAGCCCGTGTTCTTTACGGTGACGGAGATTTCAATGTCCTTATTTTCGTCCATCTCCCCCATCGTGAAGCCGCTCCACTCAAAGGTGGTGTAGCTGAGGCCGTAGCCGAAGGGATATTGGACGGTCGTGGAATAGTCGTAGTCGCCGACCTTATCCGCGCCGTTCATCTTGTCGAAGTAACGGGTCTCATAGTACTTGTAGCCGACGTAGATGCCCTCGTCGTAGAAGAGGCCGTTGCCGACGACGTTGCCGCCGTTCATGAGGTCCACGTCGCCCATGTTCTGCATGGCTGGAGAGGAGAATGCGTCGTAGGCAAAGGTGTCCACGAGGTGGCCCGAGGGGGTGATCTTTCCGCTCAGAATGTCTGCGATGGAGTCGCAGGTGTCGCCGCCCGCGCCGGGAGCCCAAAGGACTGCCGTGATATGCTCGTAATTCTCGATCCAGCCGAGCTCGAATGCGTTATTGGTGTTGGCAACGATGATGACGTTGTCGAAATTGTCGTTAAGGTATTGGATGACGCCGAGCTCAACGCTGTCGGGTTCCAGATAGTGCTTGGTCTTGTCGGCGTCCACGCTCGTCCAGTCGCCCATGTATCTGCCGAGGTCGCGGCCCTCGCCGCCCGTGCGGGAGAAGAAGAAAATGGGAGTTGTGCCATTTGCTTCCGTCTTGGCTTCCGCGGGGATCTCGTCGATCGAGGCCTCGTTGATGGACCAGTTCTCCGATCCGCCGTACATGATCGCGCCGCCGCCGCGCTTCTTGCCGCTGTTCTTATAGTAGTTCCAGAGGGCCTCGTTGACGGTGAAGCCCGCATTCTTCATGGCGGTGCTCATGTCGGAGGACATGGTGCTCACGCCCGAACCCGTGCCGCCTGCGAGAAGATCGACGGAGGACTGGGAGAAGAGAGAAACCTTGCCTGCCTTGAGGGGAAGGCCCTTTTCGCCCTCGGTGTTCTTGAGGAGCACGAAGCCCTCCGCGCCTGCCTCGCGGGTGAACTGCAGTTCGGCCGCCTCGAGGGCGTTGATGTCGGTAAAGTCGCTCTTGTAGTACTGGGTGTCGAGATCGGAAGTATCGCCCGTTCCCGTGTTTTCGGACGCAGCTTCGCCGAAGAGATCGCGGAACACGAGGTCATACGTCGTCACAGAAACGATGGGAAGGGCAATAGATACGCCCCAAAGGATCGCAAGGAGAGGCGCGATGATGCAAGTAAGCACCTTTGCGCTCAGCTTCTTGCGGGGTTTCTTTTCGCTTGCCATATGATTTTACTCCTTATGATTTTTTCAGAAAAAAATATACCCGCCGCCGTGATGTGCGGCGGGTTTTGTGCTCCAAACCTTCAGCGATCAACCCATTGCAGGGGGTGTACGGCCGGTGTTGTCCGTTTCCGTCCATGTAAGGGTCGCAGAGGCGTTGATTGTGATCTTATCGACGTTGATGCCGTATTGGACAGCGCCGTCGATATAGCCGAGGCTCTTCAGCGTGATGGTGTTCTCGCCTGCCTTGAGGTGGATCTTGGCGGTGACTTCGGCGTAGTTGTTCATGTAAGAACCGTAGAAGTCCATGAAGTTGGAGAAGTCCTCAGCAGGGGTGAATTCAAGGCCGGGGAGTTTCCCTTCGATCTTGGCCTTCGTTCCGTTGACGTCGAGCGTCACATAGGTATCCGTGGAGAGATCCATCTCCTTGATGTACCCTTTGCCGCCCGTCCAGAGTTCAGCCCCGTCTGCGGAAGCGGAAGCGGCTCTCAGCGTGAGCGTAGCGTCGCACTCCTTGTCGGACGTGATCTTCCAGACGATATTCGCATCGGCGGCGGTGAAGTAGCCGACGATCTCAACAGCGGCGCCCTCGCCCTCTGCGCTGTACTCCGTCGCGCTCTGATAGACTGCCACGCCGTCTGCGTTCTGCGAAAGCTGTGCTTTCTCCGCTTCAAATGTGTAATCTGTGCCGCTGCCGCAGCCGACCATAGCGGCCATGCCGAGAGCCATCGTGATGGCCGTACCGGCGATGAGAAGTCCTTTGAATTTCATAAAATTCCTCCTAAATGATATTAAAAATAGATATTTTTTGAGGCATTCCGCGCGTGAACTACCATCACGACTCATCCACGCGCGGTCCGCCGCTATTCAAAATAGCCGAAAGTTATGCCTGCGGTACGCGGGAGGAGTTGTCCGTTTCCGTCCACGTGAGCGTTGCGTCCGCGTTGATGACGATCTTGTCGAGGTTGAACCCCTTCGTCGCCGTCAGAACGATGGTATTTTCGCCCGCGTTGAGGTGGATCTTTGCCGTGCCCGTGCCGAAATTCTTGAGGGGCGCGTTGTAGACCCAGCTCATGTCATCGGCGGTGAGCCCCGTAAGGTTGAGCCCGGGGAGTATGCCCGTGAGGGCAACATTTGTGCCGTTGACGGAGAGCGTCGCATGTTCGCCCTTGGAGAGATCGATTTCTTTGACGTTGAAGTACGTCATCGTCATGCCTGAAGCTCCCCAACCTATGTCCGCTTCATTCTCGGTGGAAGCCGCGCGGATGGTCAGCGTTGCGTCGCATTCCTTGTCGGATGTGATCTTGAAAGTGACCGTCGCGCCGCCGTTGAAGTAGCCGAGCGCAGTGACTTCGGGGCCCGCCGTGTCCTTATCGCCGCCCCATTCTGTCCCCGTTTCCACGGTGACGGGCTGTTCCACTTCGCTTGTTTGCCCTGTGGCCCAATCATATTGCTGGGTCTTGCCGTTGGTGAGGACGCCCTTTTCGGCCTCAAAGGTGTAATCGGTCCCCTGTGCGGGAGGAGGCGTGGGCTCATCGCCGCCCTTCCTCTGCGCGGCAAGCCACTGCCAAAGGTTGGCGTCCACGTTGCAGTTTGCGGGGGTGAGATACTCCACGCCCGTCACCTTGCTGTTGTCAAACTGCTTCTTTACGCCGTCGTTGAACACATAGATCCAGGACCAGTGGCCGTCGTAGGTGACGCCGGGTGCGTCCGTGCCCTGCACGCTCTCGAAGAGGGTCATGTGCACGTTCTCCGCCCCCGCCTTGAGAAGGCGGTCGAAGGTGGGTTTCTCGAAATTATTGGGATCGACGGTGCCGTCGTCGTTGGAGAGGATGAACCAAATGTTCTTATCCTTGATCTGCCCGATCATGTCGTCCGAGATGCGGCCGTTCACATAGGCCTCGCAGGTGGGATAGTACGCCGCGAAGTAGTCGCCGTAGTGGAACATCATGTTCATGGTCATGTAGCCGCCGTTGGAACAGCCGCCGAGGTAGATACGGTCGGTATCGATATCGGCATTGCCGTCAACATAGGTGGTGATCGCCTGCCAAAGGGCCTCGGTATACCAGCTCTCCTGCGGGGAACCGTCCCCCACGTCGGTGTGGTTATAGGTGCCCTTGCCGTCTTGGTCCATCCACATGGTGGGCGTCTGCACGGCGAGCACATAGGCCCCCGCCAGTCCGTCCTGCTTGAAATAGCCCTGCACGTTGGTTTCGTTCTCGGACGTGAGCGCGGTCACTTCGTTGCCGAGAAGGTCGATATCAATATCCTTGCCGCCCTCGCCTGCGCCGTGGAGCCAGATGACGAGCGGGTTCTTGC
>CANQUY010000112.1 GCA_947627125.1 uncultured Clostridia bacterium | reverse complement strand
CGTCGGTGGGCCCAAAGCCGAACAGGGTGCCCTCAACGACTTCTACCTCGACACAGCGGAGGGCGACCTCTACCAAAAGACCGCCGAGGGCTGGAAGAACATTTTAAAGCTCTTCGGCAAGAACGGCCGCGACGGCATCCTCTGGTTCTCGGGCGAGGGGAACCCCAACGATTTGGAGGATAAAACGCCCCTCAAGGACGCCATCAAGGGTGATTTCTACCTCGATTACAGCTTATTCGTGGTCTATCAGCTCGGCGAGGACGGAGAAACGTGGAACAAGCTCGGCTCCCTCAAGGGAGAAACGGGCGAGAGCGGTGTCGTAGTCGGCTGGACGGTCGGCAGCGGCGCACCCACGGCGGAAACGGCAGTCGAGAGAGAGGGCTTCTATCTCGATTCCGAAAGCGGAAATATCTATCAAAAAACCGACGAAGGGACTTGGGCGCTCAAGGGCTCTTTGGGGAATTTAAGCGCATCCCATATCAAGACCATTGAATATAATACCCGCTATTATGGCAAAAACAAATGGGGAAAGAGCGGTACGATCCTCAATCCGACAAACAGCATCGGCGGAAGCTATACGACGGTGAACGGCGATACTTCTGTCTATGGGTATTGGTTTACATTCGATAACGATACACACCTCTTTGTCGATGCGGGAGATTGCAGACATTTAAATGGCTACAGCGCAGCGGACAGATTTTATCTCTATCAAAATGATTGCGAAAGGGGGACCGCTTACTTCCAAAAGTGCAAATTCTGCGGCGAGTGGTCCTTGGTCACAACAGAACCCACAGGGAGCGAGGAGCACCACTTCAACGAGGACATTTGGGTGCACAACGAAACGCACCATTGGCACCCCGCGGCCTGCTCCCACGACGCCACGTCCGATATCGCCGAGCACGAGTACATAAAGTATGCCACCCTCGCTGTCGATGAGGACGATACGGTGAGCCCCTCGTCCTATATCATCTGGTACGAATGCACGATCTGCGGATATAAATACAGGGAACCCGCGCTCGAGGATCTCAAGGGCGAGGACGGTTCAATCCATATCTCCACTGTGCGCGAGTGGAACGCCTATGCAACTCTCTATAATGCCAATAAGGCGAGCACGATCGCCCTTCCCCGTGCAGCGGGAGTTACCGTAGAGCTTGAAAGCGACATTGACTTCAACGGCGCATCGCTCAAACCTCTCGGCTCCGCAACCAATCCTTTCACGGGAACCTTAAAGGGCAACAGCAAGACACTCTCGAATTTCACGCTCACGGGCAATCATGCGGGGCTTCTCGGAGTGACGGGTGAGGCGACCGTGCAGGATCTCACCATTACGGGTGCGGTGGTCACAGCTTCGGAGAGCGGCAGTGCGGGCGTTCTCGCCGCCGAAGCGACGGGAACTCTCACGGTGAAGAACGTCACGGTCAAAGAGAGCGAAGCGGTGAAAGCGGAGGGCGCAACGGGTGCGACTGTCGGCGGGCTCGTCGGCAAGGTGACGGACGGCTCCGTTTCCGTTGAAAGAGTGGAAGCGGACGTCGTCGTTGACGGCGCAAACCACAACAGCGGGCAGGAAGGAAATATGCTTGTCGGCGGGAGCGGTTCCGTGAACTTCACGGGCGACAATAAAGTCGGCTACCCCGTCGGAGATGATTTCATTGAAATGCACTATAAAAATGGAGCGGAAACTCAAAAGATACAGTTTGAAATCTACTCCGTCAAGGGCCTCGAGAGCTTCCGCGACAGCGTGAACGGCGAAAACGGGCTCACGGCAAACAATTATGCGGGCAAAACGGTCGTTTTGATGAACGATCTTGACTTCAATGGCTTTGACGAGGACGGAAACGTCATTGAGAAAAATATTTGGTGGAGTTGCATTGGCGTCGGTTCTATCAGAAATCCGGATGCGGGCAACAGCAGTTGGAACGGGAAAACCTTCAATGGGACGTTCGACGGGCAGGAGCATACCATCAAAAATATTTGTATGGGATATGACAATTTGTCGAGTTCGCCGCATAACGGTCTATATCCCTCGCTCTTCGGCGGGCTCGTCAATGCGACGGTGAAAAATCTTAAATTTGATAACGTCGAAGCGGGCAAATCGCCGAGAAGCGGTTATAATACCTTTGGTATCCTTGCCAAGTGGCAGAACGGCGGAACGATCACGGGGATCGAAATGAATGACGTCGAAATCGTCGGCGGTGAATTTATAGGCCTTCTGTGCGGCATGGCACACGGTACGATCTCCGATATCCATATCACAAAGGCAATCATCACGGGAGGCGGCCGATGCGTCGGCGGGCTCGTCGGCAGAGGAGGCGCAAATTTTGAGAATTGCACGTTGGATGATTGCGAGATGAATGTGAGAAATGGCTATCTTGTCGGCGGTATCCTCGGCCAAAGCATGTCAAACGGCGGCGTCGGAAAAACGATGAAGAATGTTACCGTGAAAAATACGCATATCGTCTGTGATTCATCCAATTCCAATTCATCGTATGACATAGGCCTTGTCGTGGGCTATCTCTACAGGGCGGCAAGCGGTACGGACACATTCGATACCGTCACGGTGGAAAATTGCTCGGTATCCGCTAAAACAGGATCTACATCACTTGGCAGCTTTATTTTGCGCAACGTCGGCGGCGTCGTCGGCAGCGTCGGTTGTCAGTTTGCAAATTTCAGTTCCCAGGGAAGGAACGGCGGGGGAGATATCAACATATCCTTCAAGGATGTAACGGTGAAAAATCTCACGCTGTCGTCGGGCGGTACGATCGATCATTCCGCAGGGATCCTCGGGGGAAGGAGTTTGTTCAAGGATGGCGGGATCAATTACGGAAACATCGCGCTGACGTTTGAAGGCTGTTCCGTGATCGGTCTGACCATGCAGACGGGGCAACAGTTTGAGGACAATGTTTCCATCACCGCAAGCGGCTATTACGTGGGAAGTTTCGTCGGCATGTCCTTCGGCGGAAACCCGCTTCCGACGAATGAATCCATTACGTTCACCTTTACAGGCACGAATACTTATGAACCGACCGTTGAGGGCCTGACCTATTGCGGCATGGAGGCAAGTTCATATGTCGTGAACGGCACGGAGCCGAGTTCCAAAGAGGAACCTGTCGGCTAACGCCGAGGCATCACGGAAATCATCATGCTCACACGCTGGGGGTATCTGATACCCTTATCCACACAGCAAAAAAGAGAGGTTCGCCTCTCTTTTTTGTATGGTACAGATGAGAACGGGTGGACGGCGCGGAGCCCGAGTGCTCATCCTGAGCGTAGCGAAGGATCCCATTAGACCAACGGACTCCCGTGCGTTTAACGGGATGCTTCGCTGCGCTCACCATGACGTGATTGGGAAAGCTTCCGTGGGTCTACGAGATCCGCTCGCGTGGCTCGGGATGAGGGAAGAGGCCCCGTATCACACAAGCCCTGTTTCAGAAGGGGCAAAACGCGGTATAATAAAGTAGAAACAAAAGGGGGGAATAACCTAATGGATGCAAATAAATTCACACAAAAATCAATGCAAGCATTACAGGATGCTCAGCGGCTCGCCATGGAATACGGCAACAGCGAGCTCACTACCCTGCATCTCGCCTCCGCCCTTCTCGAAAAGAATGGCCTCGTTTCCCGCATTCTCGGCCGTGCGGGCAAGGACGCGGACGGCCTTTCGCGTGCCGTCAAGGAGGAGGTGGAACGGCTTCCCCGCGTCAGCGGAGCGGGTTCGGGGCAGGTCTATCCCACGGCTGCGCTCACCCGTGACCTCAACGAGGCCGAACAGCTCGCCTTGGGCATGAAGGACGAGTTCATCTCCGTGGAACACCTTTTTTTGTGCCTTTTCGACAACGCCGAACCCCGCCTTTCGGCCATTTTCAAGCGTTTCGGCGTCACGAAGGAGGACTTTTTGAGGGGCATGAAGGAGATCCGCGGCAATCAGAATGTGACGAGCGACAATCCCGAGGACACTTACGAGGCCCTTGAAAAGTACGGCACCGACCTCACCAAGCGAGCCCGCGAGCACAAGTTAGAGCCCGTCATCGGCAGGGATGAGGAGATCCGAAACGTCATCCGCATTCTCTCAAGAAAGACCAAGAACAATCCCGTGCTCATCGGCGAGCCCGGGGTCGGCAAAACTGCCATTGCGGAGGGACTTGCCCGCCGTATCGTTTCGGGCGACGTCCCCGAGGGGCTCAAGAACAAGACCCTGTTCTCCCTCGATATGGGGGCTCTCATCGCGGGGGCGAAGTATCGCGGAGAGTTTGAGGAACGCCTCAAGGCAGTTCTTTCCGAAATCGTGAAGTCGGAGGGGAAAGTTTTGCTCTTCATTGATGAACTTCACACCGTCGTCGGCGCAGGGAATGCCGAGGGCTCCATGGATGCGGGGAATCTCTTAAAACCCATGCTCGCACGCGGGGAACTCCACTGCATCGGCGCAACGACGCTTGACGAATACAGAAAATATATCGAGAAGGACGCCGCCCTTGCCCGCCGTTTTCAGCCAGTCTTGGTCGGCGAACCCACCGTCGAGGACACGATCTCCATCTTGAGAGGCCTCAGGGAGCGGTTCGAGATCTTCCACGGCGTCCGCATTCACGACGACGCCCTCGTAGCTGCGGCGACGCTCTCCAACCGTTATATCACCGACAGATTTCTTCCCGATAAGGCCATCGACCTCGTGGATGAAGCGGCGGCGATGATCAGGACGGAGATCGACTCCATGCCCGCCGAGATGGACGCTCTGCACCGCAAGATCGTGCAGATGGAGGTGGAGGAGAACGCCCTCGAAAAGGAGAGCGACAATCTCTCACGCTCCCGCCTCGAAACGTTAAAAAGGGAACTCGCCGACCACAAATCGCAATTCGACGCGATGAATGCCAAGTGGCAGGACGAGAAAAAGGCAATTTTGCACGAAAAGGAGCTCAAGGAGAGGCTGGATGCTTGCCGCGGAGAGCTGGAATCTGCCAAGAACAGAGGCGACTACAACACGGCGGGGCGTCTTGAATACGGGGAAATTCCCGCCATCGAAAAGGAGCTCGCCTCGCTCAAGGAGAAGGACGAGGACGCGATTTTGCAGGATGAGGTCACCGAGGAGCAGATCGAAAAAATCGTTGCCCGCTGGACGGGGATCCCCGTTTCCCGTCTGAAAGAGGGGGAGCGGGAGAAACTTCTTCGCCTCGAAGAAACCCTCCACAGGCGCGTTATCGGGCAGGATGAGGCGGTAAAAAAGGTTTCGGAGGCCATTTTGAGGGCAAGAGCGGGCATTTCCGATGAGAACAGGCCTATCGGCTCCTTTCTGTTTTTGGGTCCCACGGGCGTCGGCAAGACGGAGCTTGCAAAGTCACTCGCGGAGAGCCTCTTCGACGACGAGAAGAACATTGTCCGTATCGATATGAGCGAGTACATGGAGAAATTCTCCGTTTCCCGTCTTATCGGCGCGCCTCCCGGATATGTCGGCTACGAGGAGGGTGGCACGCTCACTGAGGCCATCCGCCGCCGTCCCTATTCCATCATTCTCTTTGACGAGGTCGAAAAGGCCCATCCCGACGTGTTCAACATTCTCCTGCAGATCTTGGACGACGGCAGGGTGACCGACTCGCAGGGCCGCACGGTGG
>CANQUY010000111.1 GCA_947627125.1 uncultured Clostridia bacterium | reverse complement strand
TTCTACAACGGCAACGGGGCTCCCACGGAAGAGAATCCCGCCAACCCGAATGAGGGCGACCTCTACCTCGGCGTGTTCAACGGCTTCGACGGCAACGGCGCGGGGTATCGTCTGTACAGACTGAATGGGAACACTTGGACCCCTATCATGGAGGTCATGACGCAGAATCAGATCGATATCCACTCGATTGAGGAACTCAACACCTTTGCGGAAAGCGTGAAGACCAACAGCTATGCGGGGAAAGAAGTCCACCTCAAGACGGATATCCATTTTGAGGCAGCCGAGGGGGCAAGCATCAGAAGGAATGCCCCGACGCGGGAGGCGGAATGGACGCCCATCGGCACCGAAGGTCACCCCTTCATGGGCACCTTTAACGGAGAAGGGCACACGATCTATGATTTCACCACTACGGCTGCGAAGGATGCGACGACGGTTGGATTCTTCGGGAATATCAACGGCGCGACGATCGAGCATCTCCACTTTGAGAACGTTACCATTGAGGCGAGCGAGGCAGAAAGCGGTTCTATCGGCGCGGCTGTCGTGGGCCGTGCGGAGGGCAAGGTGAAGTTTGTTGACGTCACCGTAACGGGAGCGACCGTGAACGGGGAAGATGAAAACGTCACCGTCGGCGGCCTTGTCGGCAAGCTCGAGGGCGAAACGGGAAGCACTTCTCTCATCGTCGAGGGCAGCTCCTTCGAGGGAGAAGGCGGAACGGATTTTGTCGGCGACAAGGGCAGCCTTACAGACGAGGATATCACGATCGCGGATTCCGCCGTCACCGACAGCGAAGGCAATACGACGGAATGGGATGAAAGCGGCAAAATCGTGCACAGAGTTGCCACCGCGCAGGAACTTGTCGATTTGGTGAACAGCGGCACGGATTGGTCGGGACACAAGATCCTCTTGACGGATGATATTGATACATACTCTGTTACGCCGTTTTCGGCCAATGCCCAGACGGAAGGTGCAAGCTCAAGAATATTTTACAACTATTATATCCTTTCTTTCAACGGAGAACTCGACGGGGCAGGGCATTCAATCTCCCTGAGAGGTAGTATTGACTCTCACGGGTACCAGCTGAACGGTTCGCTGTTCAGGGAACTGAAGGGCGATGCTTATCTCCATGATATCGTTTTCAATCTTGATTCACCGGTTGAAAGTGAGTGGAAAATCAATTATCTCAACCGCGGTGCGGTTGCCTACACGTTGACCGCGCAGTCTGCCGAGGACGTCATCACGCTCGAGAATGTCACGGTAACGGGGAGGGCGGATGGTCTTCGCGCTGCATTTATCGACCGTTGCGGTACCACCGAGGATACTGCAGGTACGTTGAATTTTGTGAAATGTACAAGTGATGTCGAAGTAACGTTAGCAGGTTACGATAATGTGGATAAGATGGCGGGATTTTTGAGTCTGCCCAACAACTGGAACGTAAATTTCACCGACTGCGTCAACAGCGGAAATTGGGAAGGAGAGCCGACAAATCCCGCGATGGGCGGATTTATCTCCTATGCACAGGGGAACGGCAGCAATATCATCACCTTTACCCGCTGCAAAAACACGGGGAATATCACAGATCTTCGTTACGGCGGAGATCCCGACGTCGGCGGGTTTATCGGGAAAGTCCAACGTGAAACGAACGTGGTATTTACCGACTGTGTGAATACAGGTACCATATTCAGTGACGGCGCCAATACGATCTCAATCGGCGGATTTATCGGTCATGCAAACGGCAGCGTCACCTTCAACGGTACGAATGTCAACGGCGAGTATACGGTCGAAGACGGCGTAATGACGCCTGTGGACGGAAAGGGGACCATCAAGGTCGAAACGTCGAACGGAACTGTCAGAGCGGGCGCGTTTATCGGCTTCCCCGACAACGGCACTGTAATCACCGTAAACGGCACTTTGGTGAATGCGGGCAATGTGATTGTAGATCAAATTACGACAAGGACGAGTAATATTTTAATCTACGCGGGCGGTTTCATCGGGCAGACAAATACTCCTGTGACATTCGCGGATGATTGCAATTATATCAACCTCGGGAATGTTACAGCGACTGTAAAGAATGCTACGGGTTCGGTCGCTTATGTCGGCGGTGTCGTTGGGTACATTTCGGGCAATAGTTATACGCTCGGAACGGCAACAGGATACAATGCGGGAACGCTCACGGCAACGAATGCGGATACGATCTATACGGGTTCGTTTGCGGGGTGCGTTGCAGGTGCAGGCCTGACGGACGAGATGCTCTCGGGATTTGAAGATAAGGCGGGGATCGAAAAGAAGATCGGATATACCGCGTAAATGATTCGTAACGTTTGCCGATAGAACAATAATACATGGTCGGCAAGCGGAATATCAGCCCACAGACGGGTAAATCTCCTTTACCCAAAACATATCCACACAACAAAAAAGAGAGGGTGACCTCTCTTTTTTGTGTGGTATGCGACGAGGACGGGGCGGCTGCTCATTCTGAGCGTAGCGAAGAATCCCATAAAACTCACGGTGGCCTTTAGCCCGTAGCGGCGTCATGCTGAGAAGGGGAGTACAACGCAGTCTACGGGAGCATTACCGAAGCATCTCGCCGCAAAGAATACGCCCCGCGAGATTCTTCGGGTCAATTCCTCGGACTACATTCTTTCTCACGTTCTCAGAATGACGCGGGGCTGGGCAGGGGGAGGAAGGTGAAAATTTCAAAAAATTAACATGAAATGCTTTACAAATCTCTGTTTACGTGCTACAATATAATTATAAATTATAGAATCTAAAAGTTATACTTTTGGATATTCAATAAACTTATAACGGAGCGGATATGGAATGCATTTCTGCAATCGCAACGCCCATGGGGAAGGGCGGGGTCGCAGTCATCCGCGTCAGCGGTGACGGCGCGGAGGAGATCGCGCGGCGCATGACGGGCAGAGCCTCTTTCGAGCCCAACCGCATGTACGCAGGCGAGATCGACTGCGGCGCGTTCAAGGACTATGGCCTTACCGTCCTCTTCCGCGCTCCCAAGTCCTTCACAGGCGAAGATGTGGCAGAATTTCACTGTCACGGCGGAATCGAGATCGCCCGCGGGGTCTTTTCCCGCACGGTGGAGCTCGGCGCACGTCCCGCAGAACGGGGGGAATTTACCCGCCGTGCCTTTTTAAACGGCAAGCTCTCTCTGACGGCCGTCGAGGGCATGGGGGAGATGATCGAGGCGGAATCTGCCTCTCACGTCCGCGCGGGCTATTCGCTCTATACCGAACAGCTCCTCTCCATTGCGAAGGAGCTCCAAAAAAAGCTCTCTCACTGCCTTGCGGGCATTGATGCGGACGTTGACTATCCCGAGGAGGATCTCACGGCAGACTCCCGCAGTGAAATTTCCGCCACGCTCACGGAGCTGATCGGCGAGCTTTCCGCCCTCTACGGCCGCTACGGCACGGGGGAAAAGATCAAATCGGGCGTCAATGTCGTGCTCTGCGGCAAGCCGAATGCGGGGAAAAGTTCTCTCCTCAATGCCCTTCTCGGCTACGATCGTGCGATCGTTTCCTCCGAGGCGGGCACCACCCGCGACACCGTGGAAGGGACTGCCGAGATCAACGGCGTGCTCTTCCGTCTGACGGACACGGCGGGGCTCCGCGAGGGGCACAGCGCGGCGGAAACGGAGGGGATCCGCAGGGCAGAACGGGCCATTTTGGGGGCCGACGTCATCGTGTGGCTGAAAGAGGAGGAACTTCCCCCCGCAGACTTTCCCGAGAATACGCCCCTTGTCGTCGTCGGTGCGAAGAGCGACCTTGTACGGCGGGAGGGGTGTGACGTGCTCGTTTCCGCAGTGACGGGGGAGGGCATGGATGAACTGAAGCAGTTGATTTTCTCGCGCGGGGCGGGGGAGGTTTCCGATCAGGTGTACCTCATGACACAGCGGCAGGCGTCGGCCGTAAGGAACGCTTTGAATGCCGCCCGTCGTGCCCTTGCCGCAGCGGAGGCGGGCGAACCTGCCGAGCTCTACGCACAGGACCTCGCCGAGTGTAACGGTTTTTTGAGCCAACTGACGGGCGAAAACGCCGCGGAGGACGTCATTGCGGAGATTTTTTCCCATTTTTGCGTCGGAAAGTGAGGTTTCTGCTCATTTCTGAGGAAGCATAAGCGACCGAATGGCCTTGAACGGGAGGAAGCTCCCCCCGCGTCATTCTGAGAAACAGAGTAGGACGAAAGGACGGGGACTAACCCGAAGAATCTCGCGGGGCGGTATTGAGAGTGCGGCGAGATGCTTCGGTACAACCCTCGCAGACTTCGGAATCCTCCCCTTCTCAGCATGACGCCGCCTCGGACTTCCGTGCGTTTTACGGGATCCTCTCGGAGCTCGGGATAAGGACGCGGGGCGGGATGAACACCGCATTTGTTTTCAAAAGCAATCTTGATCTTGGAGGGCGAATTTATGGTCAATCTCGAACTCTATAAAGTTTTCTATACGGTGGCGCGTTGCGGAAGTCTTACCAAGGCTGCGGATGAGCTGTTTATCTCCCAGCCCGCCGTTTCGCAGTCCATCAAACAGCTCGAAAATCAGCTCGGCACGCCCCTTTTTAAGCGGTTGCACAAGGGCATGGAGCTGACGGCGCAGGGCGGCGAAGTCATTCTTCCCGACGTGAATAAGGCCCTCGGCCTCCTTGCGGGCGTCGAAGATAAACTTGCCGAGCTCCGCGGCTCTCCCGCGGGGACCCTTCGCATCGGCGCCTCGGAGGCGATTTTCCAATATATCCTGTCCGACAAGATCGTGGAATATCACAGACTGTATCCGAAGGTGAAGATCGAGCTCATCGAGGACATTCCGCCCAAAATCGTGGATTCGCTCAAGAACGACCGCTGCGACGTGGGATTCTTGAATCTGCCCTTGGAACTCGACCCCGAGGTGGAACTGAAAGAAACGGTCACTCTGCTCGACGACGTCTTTGTCGCGGGAAATCAATTTGCGGAACTGAAGGGCAAGGAACTCAGCGCGTGGGACCTGCAAAAGTATCCGCTCATTCTCCTCGACCCCTCGACGGTGGCGCGTATCTCCGTCATCCGCTTCGGCGAGAGCTTGGGCGTGGACCTTTCCCCCGCCATCGAAGTGGACAGCTGGGGGTTCATCAAACAGCTCGTCGAGCGAGGCATGGGCATCGGCTGTCTTCCCCGCCAATATGCGGAGAGGCGGCTGAGAGAAGGGACGCTGTTTGAACTCAACGTCACGCCCCCGCTTCCGCCCCGCTCCGTCGGCCTTGCGGTGATGAAGAATGCGAACCTGCCCTTTGCGCTCCGCCTCTTCATCAAGATGTTTGAAACGTCCTCCGAAGAAAAGGAATAAAAAAAGATCTCCCTGCACGGGAGATCTTTTTAAATTGAAAATGAAAAATTGAGCGCGGGGGCACGAACAACGTGCCCCCGCGCTCATCCTGAGCGTAGCGAAGGATCCCATAAAACCAACAAAGCAGGGTTCAACGGGATGCTTCGCTTACGCTCAGCATGAGCGACCTGCCCCCGCTCGTTGTGCTCATCCTGAGCGTAGCGAAGGATCCCATAAAACCAACAAAGCAGGGTTCAACGGGATGCTTCGCTTACGCTCAGCATGAGCGACCTGCCCCCGCTCGTTGTGCTCATCCTGAGCGTAGCGAAGGATCCCATAAAACCAACAAAGCAGGGTTCAACGGGATGCTTCGCTTACGCTCAGC
>CANQUY010000110.1 GCA_947627125.1 uncultured Clostridia bacterium | reverse complement strand
GTCCCGCCGACGCTCTTGAGACAGGCGGCAAAGTCCATGTTGAGGTCCTCAACATGGACTTTGCCGCCTGTCTCAAGAGCGTCGGCGGGACCTTCGATCTCATCTTCTGCGACCCGCCCTACCGCCTCGACATTGCGGAGGAAGTCCTCAACCTCGTCGCCGCGCGGGAACTTCTCAAGGAGGACGGGCTCGTCGTCTATGAGAGCGAGAGGGAACTCACCGTTCCCGATCCCTTTACGCTTGCCGACAGAAGGCAGTACGGAAGAGTGAAAATATTTTTCCTCAAAAGGAGAAAATCTTGAAAAAATGTGTTTTTGCGGGCACGTTCGACCCCTTCACCGTCGGACATGCCGATACGGTAAAAAAGAGCCTTTGCCTCTTTGATGAAGTCGTCGTCGCCGTCGCCGAGAACAGGCGGAAGGTCACGATGTTTTCAGCGGAGGAGCGGGCGGAGATGATCGGGAAGGTCTATGCGGGGGAGCCGCGCGTGAAGGTCGCCGTCTGGGGCGGGCCGATCGTAGAGCTGCTGAAAGCGGAGAATACTCCCTTCTATGTGCGCGGCGTGCGGAATGCCGTGGACTGCGCCTACGAAACGGAGGATTTCTACGCCTCAAAGGACCTCTTCCCCGATCTCGTCACCCTGTTCCTTCCCGCAGAACAGTGTCACACGCACATTTCATCCACTTTGGTCAAAAATGCGATCGCTTTCGGGACGTCCTATCAAAACTACGTCCCCGCGGCGGTCTATGAGTATATTCTCGGGAGAAAGTCAAATGTTTGAAAGGCAGATCGAAATTCCGACGTTTGAAGAGATCCGCGCCGAACAGCCCGTAAAGAGGGAACTTGCGGCCGTCAAGGCGGAGCGGGACGAACTCGCCAGGGACGTCATCGCAGGCAGGAGCGAAAAACTCCTCCTCATCATCGGGCCGTGCTCCGCGCACGAGAGCGCACCCGTGCTCGAATATGTGAAGCGGCTCTCAAAAATCAACGAAAAAGTCAAGGACAAGCTCGTCATTGTGCCCCGCGTCTACACGGCAAAGCCGAGGACGAAGGGGGTGGGCTACAAGGGAATGTTTACCCAGCCCGATCCCGAGCACAAGGAGGACACCTTAAAGGGGATCCGCACGATCCGTTCTCTGCTTCTCAGCGTCATTGAGGAGAGCGGGCTCTCCGCCGCGGACGAAATGCTCTACCCCGAAAACTACGCCTACGTCGAGGACCTCTTGACATACGTCGCCGTCGGGGCCCGTTCGAGTGAAAACCAGATGCACCGCCTTGTTTCGAGCGGTATCGAGCTTCCCGTCGGCATCAAGAATTCCACGGGCGGCTCCATTCCCGTGCTCATCAATTCCATCTTCGCCGCACAGAGCCCGCAGGTGTTCAAATATCACAACTATCAGGTGCAGACGAGCGGCAATCCCTACGCCCACGCCGTGCTCCGCGGCAGAGTGGATAACTACGGCAACGACATTCCCAATTACCATTACGAAACGGTGATGCAGGTCATCGAGGGCTATAGCAGGGCAGAAGGGGGGCTCAAAAACCCTGCCGTCATCATTGACGCAAACCACTCCAACTCCGGCAAGCAGTTCCGCCAGCAGATCCGCATCGTCGAGGAAGTCCTGCAAAACCGCAACTGCGACGCCGACTTCAAAAAGATCGTCAAAGGTTTCATGATCGAGAGCTTTCTCGTGGAGGGCTGCCAACAGCACGACGTTGTGTTCGGGCAGTCTATCACCGATCCCTGCCTCGGATGGGAAGATACCGAACGGCTCATCTTTGAAATCGCCGAGAAAGTATAAGGAGAGCTTATCATGAAGTTATATGTGACTGAGGAAGAACGGGCGGCGGACATGCCGCAAAAGACAAACAAGGTGAGCTGTCTTGGCCCCGAAGAGAGCTATTCCTTTCTCGCCGCAGAGGCCCTGTGCAAGGAGCTTGAAATCGTTCCCTGTCCGAGTTTTGCGGAGTCGGTGGCCACGCTTCTCCGCGGGGAAACCGATTATGTCGTGCTTCCCGTGGAAAACGCCATCAACGGTGGCATTGTTCCCGTTTTGGACCTTCTCGCCGAGGCGGAAATCTTCGGCGACGAGGAGTATCTTCTGCCCATCGACCATCGCCTTGCGGTCCTGGAGGGGGTCAAGTATGAGGACATCGAGGCCATCTGTTCGCACGAACAGGCGCTCAGCCAGTGCGCTGGGTTCCTGCGGCGCACCTTTCCGAATGCGACCCTCCTTGCAACGCCCTCTACCGCGGAGAGCCTTAGGCGGCTGGACGGACACACGGCGGGGATTGTCGGCGCGCACGTCAATATGAAAGGGGTCGTCCTCTCCCAAGAGAATATCGCCGACAACAAGACAAATTTCACTCGTTTTTTGCGGCTGAGAAGGGGAGAGCCCTCCTATGAAAAGCAGAGCGCGATGGTCTTTCTCTGCGCCGTCTGTGCGCACAAGCCGGGGGCGCTCTTGGGCCTTCTGAAGATCTTTCAGCGATACAGTCTGAATCTCACGCGGATCGAGTCGAGGCCGCTCAAAGATTCCTACGGCGTGTACCGCTTCTTCATCGAATTTGCGGGGGATATTTCCTCCGCGCGCGTCCGCTCCGCCATCACCGACGCCTCCTATTATTGCGCAGAGTTCAAGCTCATCGGCGCATACATGTAATTTTACATGACAAGCCGCGCGGCGAAAAAGCAAAGCGCTCCCGCGAGGAGCCCCTGCAAAAACTTCACCGCAACAAAGGGGAGAGGTTTGACGCCCGTGCGGGTCAAAAAGGTAAGCTGTTGCATGAGAACGCAGCTCCCGCCGAAGGTCACAAGGAAACAGCACATTGCGGCGGAAAGGGGCGAGAGATCCCCCGAAAACACCTTACAGCCCGCTGTCATCTCCATGAGCCCGCGCACCGTTCCCTCAAAAAACGGCGACATATGCGGCAAAAACGAGAGGATCATCTCCGAAAAAGCGTTGAAGAGCGCAATCGCGCCGCCCACGCAGAGAATGGAGATGACCGCGTTGTACAGGCTGTCGTAGAGTGAATTTTTTTCATGTTTCAAAATCCCCTCTGCGGGCCGCGGCTGCTTTCCGAAAAATCTCAAAAAAAAGCACACAGGCCCGTACGGCGGCGAAATGGCAGGCGAGCATGATCCAGCCGAGAGATGGGGAGGAGAACATGCCGTTCCCCACGGCTCCCACCAAAAACATCGGCCCTGTCGTCGAGGCGAGGCAGGCAACGCGGAACACCTCTTCCTTTCCCACCCTGCCGCTCTCGTACAGGTCGAGGACGGACCGTGCGCCCACGGGATATCCCGAGAGGGCCGAGAGGATCGCCGCGCATCCGCCCGCCCCCGACACCCTGAATCCCCTCGAAAAGAGGGGAGAGAGCCGCCGCGCGAGCCCTTCAAACAGGGAGAGCTGTGTGAAGAGGGCGGTCAAAAAGAGGAAGGGGAAGGTCGCGGGCAGCACGCAGACCGCCCAAAGGGAGATCCCCTCCGTAATGCTCTTTCCGTACTTTGCGGGGGAGATGAGGAGGCAGACGATGGCGGCGAGAATGGGCAGAGCCGCAAGCGCGGACCGTAAGGTCTTTCTTTGGATCATGCTAAAACATACGTTGGAAAAAGGAGAATTATGAGAAAAATTTTCGGACTTGCCCTCGGCGCAGGCGGCGCACGGGGGATCGCGCATATCGGCTTTTTGCAGGCCATGGATGAAGCGGGACTCAGGCCCGATCTCGTCACGGGCTGTTCCATGGGAGCCATTGTCGGCGCCCTCTACTGCGCGGGCGTTTCTCCCCTTGCGATGAAGGAGAAAGCGCTCTCCCTCAAGATGACCGACCTCGCCGCTCTCAACCTCTCTCCTTTCCGCCAAAACGGCCTCATGCAGATGAAAAAGGCGAGGAAGGTCGTCCTCGACCTCATGGGCGGGGAAAAGGACTTCACCTCGCTCGAAATTCCCTTCGCGTGCGTTGCGACCGACCTCATCGGCGGCAAGAGCGTGACGCTCGACAGCGGCAACGTCATCGACGCGGCGCTCGCCTCCGGCTCCATCCCGGGGGTGTTTACGCCCGCCTCTTTCGGGGAATATCCCATGCTTGTGGACGGCTGTATCACCGAGCGCGTTCCCTCGCGTGCGCTCCATGAGATGGGGGCGGAAGTCATCGTCGCGGTGGACGTCCTCGGCAACCTCATCATGAACAGGGAACCAACGGGCAAGCTCCTCAATACGGTGCTCCGCGTCATTGATATCATGGACACCCGCGCGACCCGCAGCAAGCGGCTGATGCGCGATCACGTTTCCCTTTGGCTCGAACCCGACCTCGGCGACATGGACCAATACAGGTTGAAGGACCTCGATCTCGCCTACGAAAAGGGGTACGAGCTCGGCAAGAAAAAAACCGAAAAAATCAAACATATGTTAGGATAAACGCATGGATCTCTTTGATTTTAATGAGAATGAGGAGAAGGCGAAACCGCTCGCAGAGCGCATGCGCGCCTCCACGTTCAAAGACTTTGTGGGGCAGAGCCATATCGTTGCGGAGGGCTCTCTCCTTCGCCGCGCCATCTCCCTCGACCGCTTGGGCAGCTGCATCTTTTGGGGGCCGCCCGGGTGCGGAAAGACGACGCTCGCCAACATTATCGCCGCGCAGACCAACGGCGAGTTCATCAAGCTGAACGCCGTTTCCTCGGGCGTTGCGGACGTCAAGCGCGCAGTCGATACCGCGCGGAACAACCTCAAGATGTTCGGCAAGCGGACCTATCTCATGCTCGACGAGTGCCACCGCTTCAACAAGACGCAGTCGGACTCCCTTCTTCCCGCCATCGAACAGGGGACCATTCTCTTCATCGGCTCAACGACGGAGAATCCCTATGCCTCCATGACGCCCGCGATCGTTTCCCGCTGCCGCGTGTTTGAATTTCTCCCGCTGACGGAAGGGGAGATCCGCTCCGCCCTCGTCAAGGCCCTGAGCGATAAGCGGAAGGGGCTCGGAAGCTATGATGCCATTGTAGACGACGACGCGCTCGACCATATCGCCTTTGTGGCTTCGGGAGATCTGAGAACTGCCTACAACGCCCTCGAGCTCGCCGTGCTCACGACCATGCCCGACGGCGACGGAAGGGTGCATGTGACGCTCTCCGATGCCGAACAGTCCATTCAGCGCAAGGCCCTTAGCTATAACGAGGACTTATATTACGATATCCTCTCCGCGTTCTGCAAATCTCTCCGCGGAAGCGACGCCGACGCCGCGCTCTACTATGCCTTCCGCCTCATAGAGGGGGGATGCGACCCGCTCCTCATCTTCCGTCGCCTCATCGCGCACTCCGCCGAGGACGTGGGGCTCTCCGACCCCCGTGCGCTCCTCATGGCAACGTCCGCCCTCACGGCCTTTCAGAATATGGGAGCCCCCGAGGGATTTTTGCCGCTCACCGAGGCCATCATCTATGTCTGCGAAACGGAGAAGAGCAATTCCGTCGTCATGGCCAAGGACGCCGCCATCCGTGCCGCCAAGGAGAGCAAGGACGACGACATTCCCAAGTTCTTGCGCGACAATTCTTTCGGCAGCAAGGAGATGAAGGCCGAGAGCGCAAAGTATAAGTATCCGCACAACTACGGCGGCTGGGTGAAACAGCAGTATCTGCCCGATTCGCTGAAGGACGCCGTCTTTTATTACCCCTCCGACAAGGGCTTTGAGGCCGAAATCAAAAAACTGCGTGAAAAAAAGGGCAAATCCTGATTTTTTCTTTGCCCCCGCTCGCTCATCCC
>CANQUY010000109.1 GCA_947627125.1 uncultured Clostridia bacterium | reverse complement strand
TAAATCCGAACCAATCACGGGTTACGATTACCCTTGTTGAGTTCGGATTATTTTGATTTGGTGGACCTGCGGAGAGTCGAACTCCGGTCTTACAGGGTTCAAGCGCGGACACTACACGCTTAGTCTGTGGTCGATCTCGCACGGAAGGAGCCCGCAGACAAGCTCTCTTCCGCACATATCTCCGAAATGCCTCGCCTTTCGGGGGAGATCCGCCGAAGGGCAACGTTCCCTACTCGATTACGCCCTTTCCCCGACCGTAGGCCTTCGGGGAAGGACGGGGCCAACCTTAGGTTAAGCCGCAAGCGCTACGCGGCGAGCGGAAGCTCTGCGCGCGGAAGCGCGTCTGCTGGATTTATCGTCAGCAATTAAAATTTTTCCGTTTTTGCGGAGCCGAGCCTCCGACGTGCGTCCGTCACCATCCGCCTGCAATCGAATCCGTAACAGGCCCATGCAACTGTACTTTATTATTATACCCATCTCCCGCAAAAAAAGCAAGCGTTTTTCAATCGTTTGCAGAGGGGAGCCAAGGGTGCGGGGACATATTCCCCCGCCGTTTTCACAGGGGGAATTGACGATACAATCACCACTCGGTGCGGCCGCAGAGAATGTCGATCGATACGCCGAACAGGTCTGCAAGCCGCCAAAGCGACGTGAGCGTGGGGTCGGCATTGCCGAGCTCCCAATCGCTGACACACTGCTGCGACACTCCGACGGCGTCCGCCAATGCCTTTTGGGATAATTTGTTCTCTGTCCGAAATGTCCTTAGGTTTTCGGCAAACTTTTCTTTTTTGGATTCCACAGATAAAAGTGTACAACTTTATCGGTAAAATCATTGACTTACCGATATATCTGTGATAAAATCAAACTGCCGTTGCGCTTCGCTTTCTGTGACATCCGCGGATATTTTTGCTCATTCTGTGTTGTTTCAAACGTTTCTTTGAGTGACGGCAACGTCGTCCCCGCTTTATGCAGGGACGACGTTTTTTTGTCGCATAGGCTCCCGTGCGTGCGGCGTCATACTGCCCCGCGCTCATTCTTGTTGCACGAAGCGCGGCACGAGCGCCTCCCATGGCGCGAAGTAGAATAGGAACAAAAACGCAGTCTGCGGAAGCCGAGCCGAAGTATCTCGTCGCACTTTCCTCTGCAAACGCCCCGCGAGATTCTTCGGGTTAGTTCCTCGGACTTCGTTCTTTCTCCGTTTCTCAGAATGACGCGGGGCTGCTTCCGTGCGTTTTATGGGATCCTTCGCTACGCTCAGGATGAGCGAGCAGCAGGATGACGCACCGACCGTTCATTCAGAGCGAAGCGATGAATCCCATTGAACCAACGGGCTTCCGTGCGTTTTATGGGATCCTTCGCTGCGCTCAGGATGAGCGCGGGGGCAGGATGACGCACCGACCGTTCATTCAGAGCGAAGCGATGAATCCCGTTAGACCAGCGAACTCCCGTGCGTTTTATGGGATCCTTCGCTGCGCTCAGGATGAGCGAGAGAGGACAGGATGACGCGCGGGCAGGATGAGCGCAAGGGGGGACGCATGATTGCGTCCCCCCTTGCGCTCAATTTTTAATTCAGCACCACGTCTTTCAGGCTCTCGTATTTCTCCATGGCGGCGGCGCGGATGCGGTCTTGGTCGAGGCGGCGTTCAAATGCCTCGTCCACAAGTTTCTTCGCCGTGAAGATCGCGTCCGTCGTATAACGCAGGTTCTTGATCTCACTCAAAAACTTGCCGCTCTGGCGGGTCCCCAAAAAGTCCCCGCTGCCGCGGAGCTCCAGATCCTTCTCCGCAAGAACGAACCCGTCCGCCGTACTCCTCAGAATATTCAGCCGCTCGAGCGCGGTTTCGCTCTCCGATTCGGTGAGAAGGAAGCAATAGCTCTTGTCCGCTCCCCTCCCCACGCGGCCGCGGAGCTGGTGGAGCTGGGAAAGGCCGAAACGGTCTGCATCATAGATGACCATGACCGTCGCGTCGGGCACGTCAACGCCGACTTCGATGACAGTCGTCGCGACCAAAGCGTCTATTTCCTTGCGCTTGAACGCGGACATGGTACCGTCTTTTTCCCTCTCGCGCATCTTTCCGTGCAGAAGGCCGAAACGGACGTCGGGCATGCCGTTCTTCAATTTCTCAAAGAGTTCCTCGGCGGAAGTGGCCTGTCCGTCGTCGTCCTCGATCTTGGGACAGACGAAATAGGCCTGCCGTCCCCGCTTGATCTCCTGCCGTATCCAGAGGAACATATCGTCGTACTTGCGCGGGGGAATGACTGCCGTGGAAACGGGAATGCGCTCGGCGGGCTTATCGGGAATGGTGGTGACGTCGAGGTCGCCGTAGAAGATCAGAGAAAGGGTGCGGGGAATGGGCGTTGCCGACATGACGAGGACGTCGAGGTTCTCCCCCTTTTCGCTCAGAGAGTTGCGCTGTGCGACGCCGAAGCGGTGCTGTTCGTCGCAGACGCAGAAAGCGAGCCTCGCAAACTGCACGTCCGCCTGCAACACGGCGTGGGTGCCGCAGAGAATGTCGATCTCACCGCTTACAAGGGCCTCCTTGATCTCCCGCTTCTCCTTTGCGGTACATGCGCCCGCGAGATAGCCGACCTTATAGTCGGGGAACGTCCGCGTGAGAACGGCATAGTTCTGTGCGGCGAGGACCTCCGTCGGGGAGAGATAGACGGCCTGAAAGCCGCTCTTCACCGCCATAAAGATGCCTGTGAGGGCAACAGCCGTCTTGCCGCTGCCGACGTCCCCTTGGAGCAGCCTGTTCATGCGCTGGGGGGAGGTCACGTTGTCGTAGATCGCCCGCACCGCCGTCTGCTGGCCCTTGGTGAAGGTGAACGGGAACCGCTTTTCAAAGTCGGCGACTTCCCGCTCGGTGACGGTATAGTGATTGGTACGGGCCTCCGTTCTGTCCCCCTTAATGAGTTTGAACGCCGCGATCAGCGTAAAATATTCCTCGATGGCGAGGCGTTCGGCCGCGTTCTGCATCTCCCTCTGCGTGGCGGGGAGATGGATCTTGCGGAATGCTTCGCCGAGGGGCGGAAGCTTGTACTTTGTGATGAGCGGGGCGGGAATGAGAGAGCTCGGCTCCTCCACGGCGAGGGCCTTTTGCACGCCGTCCCGCACAAGCCACTGCGGAATGCCGCTCTTTAAGGGGTAGACGGGCACAAGTCCCTTCAGTCTGCTGTTGGTGTCCAGCCGCTCGAAGGTGGGATTGACGAGGGAGATACGGTCGTAATAGTTCTGCACCCTGCCGTAGAAGAGATATTCGCCGGGCTTGAGCCTTTGGGCGACGTAGGGCTGGTTGAACCAAACGGCCGTAAAGTTGTCGCGGCCCTGCTCCAAGAGGGCGCGGACCGTCTTGTTTTTATATTTGCCGTTCGTCCGCAGGGGTTCCACATAGACGAGTTTGCAGGCGACGAGAGCCATGTCGTTATGGGCGACCTCGCGGATGGAAACGCGGTTCGTCATGTCGAGATAGTTCCGCGGATAGTAGCGGATGAGCTCTTCCGTGGTGGAAACGCCGAGTTTACTCAACTCCTTGGCGCGTTTCTCCCCGATTCCCTTTAAGTCTTTGAGTTGCATAGAATGTGTCCTTGATTGGTTGTGTTGAACGTTGCCCACCCCCCTACCCCCTCCCCAAGGAGGGGGCTCGGCTCCCCTCTTAGGGGAGCTGTCACGCAGTGACTGAGGGGTTTTGAACCCTATCCCCCGCTGCGCGGGTACTTCCCCTAAGAGGGGAAGCAAGTGGGGCTTCGCGGGTACTTCCCCTAAGAGGGGAAGCAAGGCCGTCCCTTCGTCATGCAACGGCCCTGCGGGAGGCGCGAAAGTAGAGAATGCAGAGGACGTAGGCGGCGAGGTAGACGGCGGCCGTCACGATCGCGACCGTCAAAAACAGCGGAGAATAGGCGGCGAACATCACGGCGTCGAACACGACCAAGGCCCCGAGAAGCGGCAATAGGATGCTCATCAAAACCAAGAGCGCGCACGCCGTCCCCCTTTGGTTCTTGACGGCGAACAGGCAGATCTCAATGACGAGAAAGGCCGTCGCAAAGGGAATGCAGGCGATGCCGGAGCCCACGTTCCCCAGCACAAGGAAGAGGATGGCAAAGGCTGCCCCGAGGTCGTTTTCCTCATTTTTGACGTTGAGCGAGCACACGAAGAGGGCCGCGAGGAGCGCGATGACGAAGGGCAGTATGACCGAAAGCGCGAGTTTGAGTTTTTGCATGATAACCTCCTTTTTGATTGGGTGGGAAATGTGGAATGGGATTAGAATATCCCCGCCCCCGTCCTCATCCCGAGGCGTAGCCGAGGGGATCTCGTAGACCGACGGGACCAGCCGCCGCGTCATTCTGAGAAACAGAGTGGGAACGAAGTCATAAAGAACTAACCCGAAGAATCTCGCGGCGATTGTCCGTAAAGCATGCGGCGAGATGCTTCGGTACTGCCCCCATAGACTGCGTACATGCTCACGTTCTCAGCATGACGCCGCCCAGCGAGCTCCCGTCCCGCCGCGTCATTCTGAGAAACGGAGAAAGAACGAAGTCCAATGACTTGACCCGAAGAATCTCGCGGCGAATATCCGTTGCCCGCCGCGTCATTCTGAGAAACAGAGTGGGAACGAAGTCCGATGACTTGACCCGAAGAATCTCGCGGCGATTGTCCGTAATATAAGCGGCGAGATGCTTCGGTACTGCCCCCCATAGACTGCGTACATGCTCACGTTCTCAGCATGACGCCGCTACCTGCTTCCATTGGTTTAACGGGATGCTTCCCCTTCGGCTACGCTCAGGGTCAGCATGAGCGCGTTCTCTTTAATTTCAGAAAAGAGCGGGGGGACCCGCTCTTTTGGCTTATTCCAACGAAAGTAAATAGTAGTACACGGGCTGGCCGCCGTAGTGATAGTCAACGTCGAAGTCGGGGAATGCCTCCTGCACCTTCTGCGTCAATGCCTGCGCTTCCTCCTCCTTCACGTCCTGCCCGTAGTAGAGCGTGATGACCTCGTGCGAATCGTCCTTCAGCCTGTCGATGAGCTTGAGGACCGTTTCGTCGATATCGTTGCTCTTGGAGAGGATCTTCTTGTCGTCTAACCCGATGATGTCCCCCTCCTTGATGGAGAAACCGTTGACGTTCGTCGTGCGGACGGCATGGGTGACGCTGCCTGCGCGGACATTGTCGAGCGCGTGGATCATGTTGGTCTTGTTCTCTTCGGCCGAGGCCTCGGGGTCGAACGCAAGCGCGGCCGCAAAGCCCTGCGGGACGTTCTTGGTGGGAATGACGTGGATCGTCCTGTTCTCGACGAGCGCCTTGGCCTGTTCCGCCGCCAAAATAATGTTCTTGTTGTTGGGGAACACAAAGACGTTTTCCGCATTGATCTTCTGCACGGCGTTCGCAATGTCGGAAGCGGAGGGATTCATCGTCTGCCCGCCCTCGATCACGCGGTCGATATAGAGATCCTTGAAGATATCCGAAAGGCCCTGCCCCGTGCAGATGGCGAGCATGCCCTGATCCTTCTTTTCGGCGGCGATCTTGGCCTTTAACGCCCTGTTCTCCTCGAGCATGTTCTCGATCTTGATCCTGTCGAGCTCGCCGAGCTCCAGAGCATAGGTGAGCGCAACGCCGGGGGTGTTCGTGTGAACGTGGACCTTGATCATCTCGAGGTCGCCGATGCAGATGACGGAGTCGCCGATGCCCATGAGGCTCTCTTTGAGCTTATCAATATCCGCAAGGGTGGTGCTCTTTTTGAGATTGATGACAAAAAACTCGGTGCA
>CANQUY010000108.1 GCA_947627125.1 uncultured Clostridia bacterium | reverse complement strand
TCTTTCCCACCTTGGCATAATCGCCGTCGTATTTTACTTCGGCTTTCGCCCCTTTCTCCAGATAGATGGGTGAGCTGATCTTGGTATAACTCCCGATCTTTCCCTCATAGCCGATGAAGATCTGATCCGTCGTGGTATAGCCGTAGCCCGAATGCAAACTCGAATGCCCGTAGAGGACCCCGCCGTAGTTGATGGTGTAGCCCCCTTCGCACTGGATATTCACCATGGCGTACATTTTGAAGGGCGTAAGGCCGGCGTTGAAGGTAGTATATGCGTTGGTCCCGCCGTTGTAGTCGAGAATAAGGAAGGGCTGGAAGAGCAAGCCGGGGGTCCCCTGTCCGTTGTCCTCCACGGTGCCATTTACCTCGATATGCCCCTTGCCCGTGACGAGCCCGCGCACGTCGAACGCGCCGCCGCTCTCAACAACGATCTTCCCGTCGAGGACTACCTTGCTATAATAGGCGGAAGTGTGTCCCTGCGCCCCTTGGTAGGAGTCGCCGAGCACGCCGCCGAGCATGAGGGTGCCCTTGATCTTCAGCGTGACGCCCGCATCAATGGTGAGCGTGCGGAAGGGATCTTTATATTGTGAATATCTTGTGTTGTTCCACGAACTGTATGCGCTTGAAGGGAGGCTATTCAGATCGCCTGTCCCGTCGTAATGGCCCGCCGCGTCGTAGGGAACGACAAGCATGACGTTCTCGGGAATGGTGATCTCTCCGCTCTTGATCTCATAACTGCTGAGGAGATAAATGACCGTCCTTTTGATATGGGAAGCTCCGAGAGTGCCGCTCCCCGATGTATTTTCGAGAGCCTCCTCGAGCGTGGTGTAGAAGTTGCCCTCGTGCCGCGCAACATAGGCCCCCTCAGGCGCCATGTAGGCGATAAGGTCGAGCTTTTCTTCATAATATAAGGTATAAGAGAAACTCTCCTTCTCAGAAACGATCTCGTGTGTTTCAGCATCGACCCAGCCGTAGAAAACGCTGCCCTCGTCGGGAGTGGCCTTAAAGGTGATCGTCTTGCTGCTCTTTGCCGTACCAGTATATCCGGCCGTGCCATACGTTTTTCCATCCAAAGTCGAGGCAGTCGCAGTCACGGGAACTTCTTTTTCTTCCAAGAACTTCACGCCCCAAATAGAGAAGCCTCTGTCGTCTGATCCTTTTGAAAAAGAAACCGTTAAAGTGTTTTCGGCATTTTGCATAACCGGAATACTACAGCCAAATATCGCTCCGGAATAAGTAACTTTATCTCCATCTGTGAATCTGACTCCGTTATTGTCCCTTCGTATCAAGAAGCTAGAATTAAACTTAACATATGCGGTACTTGTGCTGGTTTGGTTGCCGTCACATCTGTAGTAGCACTGGAAATAGAGGATGCCTGCTTTTTTCGCGGTAAACGTAATGGAAGAAGTTTTCTCACCTTCATAGTTGTCGGTGAAATTGGTAAATTTGAAAGCATAGTTCCCAACTTCGGAGTGCACAAAGTCAAGGACCCACGGGAATGAAGCGTCATTCGTAACGGTAACATTGTCCTTTGACTGTTCATCGATGATATCCGAAATTTCGATCTCGCCTTCGGGCGGAACAAAATTGATTGTAAATGTATAATATTTTTTCTCCCTGACCCCTCTTTCCGGATCTATATTGCTACTGAGATATCCTTCGATTGCGCGGGTAAAGTGGAAATTGACATTCCCGCTCTTTCCGTCTAATGTAATGGAATAGTAATCGTACCCGTCTTGATTTTCAACTACGGTAATGCCGCCGGTACCATATTGATTGGTAGACGTCTTTTCGTCGTCATAGTCTACCGTAAAAGACCCGTTGAGATCCGTGTGTTTCCCGCCGAGCGTTTCGAGCGTGGGGACCATAAAGGTATATTCCCGCGTTTCGCCGAAGGTCGCCGTCAGCGATCCTCCGTCCTCGATGAGGATTTGGTCTTGGCCGTCCTGCGGAATGATCGAGTGATTGGCGTCTGCAACTGTCAGATAGATATCCCCCACAGGCGCAATGGCATGTGCATCCAACTTGATTGTCTGCAAGGAGTTGTAAACTTTGGTGTGGCATACTTCCTTTTCGTAAATGCCTGTTCCATCAAAACACATGGTCATCGAAGAAGCCGTTTCCTGCAAAGAAACGTCATCTCCGAATTGCTCCAAATCTTTCGTCCCATAGTGCCATCTGTCAAAGAAGATGGTGTCATATTGATCCGGCATAAACTCTGAAGGCACATTCTCCTTCTTCGTGGCCTTAAATGTGACATAGCGGTATTTTGCGATCTCCAGATCGCCCGACGGAATGAGTTCTTCATCGTTGAATCCGTCGGCTACGGCCATGGCGATGCATCTCTCGTCGAATTCTACAGACACCGTCGTCATCATATCGGCCGCCTTCATTTCTTCGGATGTGCGGACCGTAAACTCACGGATCGCCAATTCCGGCAAGGTATCCCCCGGGCTGAATATAATTTGTAAAGTGTGCTGCCCGTCGCCCTTCGCAAATTCCGTAAGATAAGACCAACTCTTCCCGAGAGTACTTGTACTGCTTTGTATTACGGAAAACGAAATTGCATCCTTTCCGTCCACTACGACCTTAAATGCGTTTGCGCCACGCTTCACGGAATCATTCTTCAAAAACGCATATTGGAAAGTGACGTATTTTTCTCCCGTAAAAGTATAGGAAAATTCCCCGTTTCCTCCCTTGATATCAAGATACTGCCCGTTTGTAGTGTCTGACTTCATGGTAAACCCGGTTGCGCTGTAATCACAAAAATGTGCTGTATAAGTTGCATTGGCCGTGGGAGTGATCGAAAGTTCCGCTGCGCTTGCCGAAATCGCCGTTCCGTTCGTCCAATAGACAAAAGTATCTTTCTTATTTGGAACGGCCGCGAGAGTCTGCTTGACATTTTTCTTCAGTTTGACGGTGGAAGAAACTTGTTTGCCGTCGAATTCAACATGCCCGCTTCCCTCCGTCTTGACCGTAATCGTCACATATTCCGTAATGTGTGCGGTATACGTTTCGTCTGCCGTGGGAACGACCGTGAGCGTTTTTCCATCGCTCACGCGGGAATTTTTGCTATTTGTCCAATAGACTTCGGCCGTGGAGTCGGTCGGTTCCACCGTCAGAGTGAGGCTCTCTCCCTTGTGCCATTTCAGCGGAGAGGCCACGGGATTTCCGTCATGCATGATTTTCCCGTTGCCCTCAACTTTTATAGAGATATTTACACAATCAATAATGTGCGCAGTGTAGGTTTCGTTTGTATCTGTCGAGATGGTGAGCGTTGTGCCATTCCCCACGGTATCGCCATTGCTATTTGTCCAATAAACCTCGTAATTCGTACTTGTCGGCACGGCAGTCAAGGTCTCTGTTTTGCCTTTTTCCCAATCCATGTCGAGTGAAGAATTTGTTGTATTTTTATATTGAACCTGTCCGTTGCCTTGTACATTTGCCTTAACGTTTACGCAGTCGAGGATCCTAATTTGAAAACCAACGTCGGAATCATTTGTTATGACGAGTGACTCTCCGGCATCTGCTTCCAAAGTAATGTGCTTCCAAGTTTTGTGCGGCCAAACGCTTGTGACATCTTTTTTTTCTGGGTCAGCCATGTTAGTCTGGACATCAATATAATAGTTTGTTTCCCTTTTCGTCAGTTCCCAATCGTAGGAGCTCAGACTATAAATTCCATCTCCGCTATCGTATGTAATAGGTTCCGGCCATTGAATGAGTTCGGTTTCATCACGGTAAGAAATACACGGATAAACATCTTCAGATTCCGTCATAAACTCAAAATCAAACCTACCCGATGAAGTAAATTGAATCTCGAAACCGCCATAATTTTCAAAATTATAGATTCCGCTCTCGGCATCATATGTAGCTGCAGCATATGCTGGGATATAGTTCCCGTCTTCGTCTAATATAAAATATTCATCACCATTTTCATCCAAATCCCAAGCAACATAATATAGAGTGGGATTGATTACGTTATATCCCGCCTTATTTGCATAATTTGTAGTAGCCGTGGGAGATACCGTGGCTCCGTGCGAGGGGGACGGGTCCTGCAAAACCGACGTGTTTTTGTTTCCAGATGAAAACAATATAGAGAGCCCCGCCGCAAGCATGACGACCATGCAGCAAAGCAAAACTCCCAGCCACCTCGTTCTTTTTTTCATAGTTTTCTCCTTCCTTTTTTCCCGAATAAGAATTTTTTTAGTTTGTCATTTTTATGACAAACTGCCCCCCATGGGGGGCAAAATCTTTTTTTGTGGCTATATCATATCACTCCTGCGCCCGATTGTCAATGAAATTCCCTAAAAAAGTTGATTCTTTGTCCAAACTGTACTAAAATTTTATATTCCTAAAATATACAAAAGTATTGACTTTTTAAATTTTATATGGTACAATCGTACAAAAAGGAGAAATTTTGATGATCCAACGGACAAAATACTTAAAAAAGATCATACCCTTTATTGATAAGCCGCTGATCAAGGTGATCATCGGTGTGCGGCGGAGCGGCAAGACCGTTCTGCTCTCCCAAATCGCCGCGGTGATCTCACAGCGGGCGGAGGAAGCACAGCTTGTCCAAATCAACTTTGAGTCCTACCGCAGCCGTGCACTGCAGAATCCCGACCGTCTATATGCCTACATTCTCGAAAGGAGTGCGGCCGTGGACGGTAGGCGGCTCTATCTCTTCTTCGACGAGATACAGGAGGTGTGCTCGTGGCAGAAGGTGGTCAACTCTCTGATCGTGGATATCGACTGCGACATCTATCTCACAGGGTCCAATTCCAACATGCTCTCGGGCGAACTTGCGACGTACATTGCGGGCAGGTACGTTCACTTCACCGTTTACCCCTTTACTTTTTCGGAAATCAAGCAATATTATGCAGAAAATCCCTGCCCGTTCTCCTCCGATGAGGCAATGTTTGATGATTTTCTCCGCTTTGGCGGGCTTCCGCAGCGGTTCTTGCTGGAGGGTGAGGGTCCCGTGCGGGCATACATTGAGGACGTGTTCAACACGATCGTCATGAAGGACGTCATCGCGCGGAACAAGATCGGCGACGTTGACCTTTTGGAACGCCTGACGGCTTTTTTGCTCGATAACGTCGGCAATCCTTTCTCTGCGACTTCCATTTCGAAAAAACTCAAGGCCGAAGGGACCCCGTCGAACGTTGCAACGCTCATGAACTATATTGGCGCACTCAAGAATGCCATGGTCGTTTTGACGGCGCCGCGCTACGACCTGAAGGGCAAGGGGCTGCTTTCGACGAATGAGAAATACTATGCGACGGATCTCGGGCTCCGCAACCGCGTCAAGAGTTCGGATGTGACCGACTACAATAAGCTGTACGAAAACGTCGTCTATCTTGAAATGCTCTCCCGCGGGTATGAGGTGAGCGTGGGGAAAATGGGCGAATATGAGGTAGATTTCATCTGCGTGAAGGAAGGGCAGAGGATATATCTACAGGTGGCCTATCTGCTTGCGGACAACGCCGTCGTGGAGCGGGAATTCCGCCCTCTGCTGAAAATCGAGGATAATTTTCCGAAGTACGTCATCAGCGGCGACCGTCATGATTTTTCGGGCAAGGGGATCATTCACAAAAATATCATCGACTTTCTTCTCTCCGTTTGAGCATGCACTAAGCCCCCTCCTTGGGGAGGGCTGAACGCAGTCATGCCCCCTCCTTGGGGAGGGGGTAGGGGGCGGGGACATCCTTGTTTCCCCTCTTAGTAAAAGTACCCGCGCAGCCCCACTTGCTTCCCCTCTTAGGGGAAGTACCCGCGTAGCGGGGGATAGGGTTTTGGAACCCCTCAGTCAC
>CANQUY010000107.1 GCA_947627125.1 uncultured Clostridia bacterium | reverse complement strand
TATTGCCGCTTCCATCTTCCGCGCCGTCGTCGATCAGACGGTTTCGGGCCTCGCGCAGGGGCGGCGGATCAAGGGGAAAGTTCTCTTTTTGGGCGGGCCGCTGTACTTTTTGAAGGGACTGAGGAAGGCGTTCAAGGAAACGCTTGCCCTCGATGATGAACACGCCATCTTTCCCGAAAACGGGCCCCGCTTCATGTCCATCGGCGCGGCTATGTACGCAAAGAGCGCGAAGGAAGAGCCCCTCGACGAGATCATGGCCCGCCTTTCGGCCGCTCCCGACGGCGACAGCATTGCGGTCGGCAGGCCGCTCTTTGCCTCCAAGGAGGAATACAACGCATTCATCCACCGTCACAGCCGCAGCGATCTTCCCTTCCGCGACATTCATCGCTATGAGGGGGATGCTTACCTCGGCATCGACTCCGGCTCGACGACGACCAAGCTCATGCTCATCACCCCCGATTGCGAGATCCTGTGGAGCCACTATCAATCGAACAACGGCCAGCCGCTCGAGATCGTCACGGCCAAGCTCAGAGAACTCTATTGGTTGACGAAGGACAAGATCGTCATCCGCGGCGCGTGCGTCACGGGGTACGGAGAGGACATGATGCGCGCGGCCCTCAAGATCGACTTCGGCATTGTGGAAACGATGGCCCACTTCAAAGCTGCCCTCCATTTCAACCCCGACGTCGATTTCATCATAGATATCGGCGGGCAGGACATCAAGTGCTTCAAGGTCAAGAACAGGGCCATCGACTCCATCATGCTCAACGAGGCGTGCTCCTCGGGCTGCGGTTCCTTCATTCAGACCTTTGCGAAGGCCATGGGCATGGAGATCGAGGAATTCGCCCGCCTCGGGCTGTTTGCAAAGCGTCCCGTCGAGCTCGGCTCCCGCTGTACCGTCTTTATGAACAGCTCAGTCAAGCAGGCGCAGAAGGAGGGGGCGAGCGTGGAGGACATCTCCGCGGGGCTCTCCTCGTCCATCGTCAAGAACGCCATCTACAAGGTCATCCGCGCACGGACGCCCGAGGAGCTCGGCAATCACATCGTCGTGCAGGGCGGGACCTTCCTGAACGACGCCGTCCTGCGCTCCTTCGAGATCGAAACGGGGAAAGAGGTCATCCGTCCCGCCATTGCGGGGCTCATGGGGGCCTTCGGGGCCGCGCTCTACGCCAAGGAGAACACGCCCAAGGAAAAACTCATTTCCGATATGGTGACGGAGGCGGAACTTCAGAATTTCACCTATGCCTCCCGCGCCATTACCTGCGGCGGCTGTACCTCCCACTGCAGCGTGAACATTCTGACCTTTTCGGACGGGCGGCGGTTCGTTTCGGGCAACAAGTGCGAGCGCGGCGCAGGCCTTAAACCGAGAAAGGACGTGCCCGATATCTATGCATTCAAGTACGAGAGGCTCCTTTCGATGCCGAACCCCAATGCGGAGGGGAAACGGGGCACGGTGGGGCTTCCCCTGCAGCTCGTCATGTATGAACAGCTCCCGCTCTGGACAGAGTTCTTTGAAGTGTGCGGATTCAAGGTCGTGCTCTCCGAAAAGAGCTCCCGCGAGCTCTATTTCAAGGGCCAGCACACCGTGGCGAGCGACACGGCCTGCTACCCCGCAAAGCTCATGCACGGGCACATTGAGAGCCTTCTCGACCAAGTGGATTTCATCTTCTACCCCTGCGAGAGCTACAATTTGGACGAACACGACAGCATCAATCACTATAACTGTCCCATCGTCGCCTACTATCCCGAGCTTCTCAAGGCCAACAACGAGCGGCTGAACGATGAGAATTTCATCATGCCCTATCTCGATCCCAACGACGAGAATACGGCTGTCAAGGCCCTCAAAAAGGCGCTTGCAAGGTATAAATTGCCGACTTCTCTCATCAAAAAGGCATACCGCGCGGGACTGAAGCGCGTGGACGCTTGGCATGAAGAGGTCCGCAGCAAGGGCAGAGAGATTTTAGCTGCCGCCGAGAGAGAGGGAAGACATGTCATCGTGCTTGCTGGCAGGCCCTATCACGCCGACCCTGAGATCAACCACGGCATCAACAAGCTCCTCTGCTCTTTGGGGCTCGCCGTTCTCTCCGAAGATGCGATCTTTGAAGAGGGGGCGCAGGTCAAGGTGAACGTCCTCAACCAGTGGACGTACCATGCGCGGCTGTATCGGGCGGCGGAGTACTGTACGCACAGAAAGGACGTGGACCTTGTCCAGCTCGTTTCTTTCGGCTGCGGGATCGACGCCATCACGACGGATGAAGTCCGCTCTATTTTGGAGAGCAGGGGCAAGCTGTATACGCAGATCAAGATCGACGAGATCAACAATTTGGGCGTGGTGAAGATACGGCTTCGTTCTCTCCTCGCCGCCATCGAAGAACAGAAGAGGAGGGAGGAGGAATGAAAGAGTTTGAACGTTTCCAAACCCCTCAGTCACTGCGTGACAGCTCCCCTACAAGGGGAGCCGAGGGAGCCCGTGCCGCTTGCCCTCCCCCTGTTTCTCCGCGTCATCCTGAGCGTAGCGAAGGATCCCCTCAAACGCAGTCCGGCATTGCCGACTTCACCGACGACTATCCCCGCTTCACTCATGAAATGAAAGTGACGCACACCATCCTCGTGCCCGACATGCTCCCGTGGCATTTCGACCTCCTCGTGCATGTCATGCGGCGGGAGGGGTACATGGTCGAAGTCCTTCACAACGAGGGCCGCGCGGTCATCGACGAGGGACTGAAACATGTGCATAACGACACCTGTTTCCCCGCTCTCTGCGTCATAGGGCAGTTTTTGGACGCCCTCAAGAGCGGAAAGTACGACGTCGAGCACACGGCCGTTCTCATCACGCAGTCGGGCGGCGGCTGCAGGGCGAGCAACTATCTCCCCCTCATCCGCAAGGCCCTCAAGGCGGAATTTCCCCATGTCCCCGTGCTCTCTTTGAACTTTTCGGGGCTCGAAAAAGGGAACGGGCTGGAGCTCAATTTGAGCTTCCTTCTCCGCCTCGCCTACTCCATCTTCTACGGCGACCTCATCATGAGCTGTTTCAACCAAACCAAGCCCTATGAGCTCCATGAGGGGGACAGCGCGGCGGCGAGAAAGGCATGCGTGGAGGAGATCAAGGACGCGCTCGACCGCGGTAAGTACCGAAAATTGAAGAGATATGTGAGATTTATCCTCAATTCCTTTGCCGCCGTGCCCGTTTCAAAGGAGAAGAAGATCAAGGTCGGTATCGTCGGGGAGATCTATGTGAAGTATTCCCCGCTCGGAAATTCGCACCTCGAAGAATTTCTCCTGAGCGAGGGCTGCGAACCCGTCGTTCCCGCTCTCATGGACTTCATATTATATTGTATTATTAACAATGTGAACGATGCAAAGCTGTACGGAAAGAACAAGAAATCCGCCTTTATCTTTAAACTTGTGTACCGATATGTGTACGGCAAGCAGAAAAAAATTATAAAGTTTACAAAACAACACGGCAGATTCGAGCCCCAGCACGACTTTGAGCATTTGAGAAGCTGTGCGGACAGGGTCATCAACCAGGGCGTCAAGATGGGGGAGGGCTGGCTCATTCCCGCCGAGATGGCCGCCCTCGCCGAAACGGGCACGGAGAACATTGTCTGCGCCCAGCCCTTCGGATGCCTGCCCAACCACATTGCGGGGAAAGGGGCCGCGCGCGTCATCAAACAGGTCTATCCCGAGGCCAATATTGTCCCCGTGGACTACGACCCTTCGGCCACCAAAGTCAACCAGGAGAACCGCATCAAACTCATGCTCGCCACCGCCCGCGAACGGATGGGAAAATAAAAAAATCTCACACATATAGCGCAAAAACTCCGCTGAAAAAGCGGAGTTTTTGCTGTGTGTTGACGTGAAATTCAGTTCCAACTGATCTTGGGCTCTTTTTTGCTCTTTGCGCAGTCGGAAAGATAGAGGTTGATCAGTGTTTGATAGGGGATCCCGAGCTTTTCCGCAAGAGCCTTGAAATAAGCGACGGCCTCGGAATCAAGATTGATCGTGACTTGCTGTTTGAGCCTTTTTACATAGGGATTTTTTCTTGCGCTCGAAAAATCATACTCTTCTTTCATATCATCACCTTCCTTCATATGCTTTTTCTTCGTTTTTCGTGGCTTTACGGGCAGAGATGATCCGTATCACAAGGTCCGATTCACGGTAGCAATGACACACAATCAACAGATTTGCCCGACTGCTCATACCCAAAATGATAAATCTTTCTTCTTCGGAAGAATGTTCGGGGTCGCCAATGACAAGTGCGTTTTCGTCATAAAACACGGACTTTGCCTCTTCAAAGGAGATTCCGTGCTTCGTTTTATTTGTCGTATTCTTGTTTTCGTCCCATTCAAAACGAAGTTCATCCATAATTATATTATAATTATAAGATAGGACATTGTCAACTGTTTTCTGAAAAATTTACAGAATATTTTCAAGGGCGGGCATGTAGGTGTCGGGCAGGCAGGTGGAGAGGTGCAAAAGGACCTCGAGCTTGGGCAGGGCGAGGGCATAGTTCTCCTCGCCGATATAGCGCACGGCCTCCGCCATGTATTCGTCGATCTTATTGACGTCGTTGTGGGGGATCCAGACGTGCAGGCGGCTCTTTCTGTCCTCCCACACCGATTGCACGACGCGCGCGTCGCCGAGCGTGGCCGTTTCCGCCTCCGCCTTGTCGTAGAGAGATTGGATCTCCTCGCCGAAGTCCGAAAATTCCTTCCGTACAAAGTACCATTCAAAGATCGCGAGGCCCAGGAGAATTGCCACCGCCACCCCGATCGCTGTGAGTGATTTTACCATATGTAGAGGAGTTTTCGATGAATTTGTTTTCAAGGGTGAAAAGAAATTCATAAGGAGGGCTCATTCTGGGCCGTTGGGTTGAAAAAGTCCGTGGGGGCGGCGTCATGCTGAGAAGGGGAGTAAAACGAAGTCTGCGAGAGCTTACCCGAAGCATCTCGCCGCATGCTTTATGTTTGCCCCGTGAGATTCTTCGGGTCAAGTCCCGTCCTCTCGTCCTTTTCCGTTTCTCAGAATGACGCGGGGCTGTAGCTTAAGTCGTCCGTATACTCCCCGTGAGATTCTAACTTCGCGCTACGCGCTCGTGCCGCGCTTAGACGCAAATAGAACGCGCGCGGGGCGGGTTAGTCCCCGTCCCTTCGTCCTACAATCGTTCTCAGAATGACGCGGGGCGGCCGCCTTCACCACGTTTTTCCGTCGGGATAGGAAACGCGGAAGGTTTCAAACTTTTCCCCCTTTTGCTGGAGATACATTTTTCCCTCGCCGTCCGCCGTGAGAACGAGCACCCGCTTCACCTTTTTCACTCCGTGCTGCCTCAAAATATCGTCGAAAAAGGCCTGTTTCAGCCCCGTCAATTCCAAATTTTTCGTATCATATGCGCCGTTATCGATGATGACGAGGGGGAGCGAGGTCTGCATTTCCTCATAATTTTCCTTGGGGAGAGCAGAGAAGGTCCCGTTCGATTCATACAGCGCGTAATCGACGCAGTCGAGGGAGAAATACCCCGCCGTGCGGAGGGATTCAATGAGGTCGCTCACGTCCAAATTGTTCCGCTTGAGCTGAAAGTCGTCAATGCCGTTCTTGTTGATGACGAGGCTGGGCTTTCCGCTGATGAGGGACTTCATCGGCTTGAGCTTGAGATCGAGCAGGGTCATGATCTCGTGGAGCACATAGATGGTGAGAACGGAGATGATGCCGTAGAGCAGGGGAATGGACGTGTCCGCCATCGGAATGCAGGCGAGTTCTGCAATAAGGAGGGTGATGACGAGCTCAAAGGGCTGCATTTCCCCGATCTGGCGCTTCCCCATGAGCCGCATGATGACGAGGAGCGTCACAAAGATGATGG
>CANQUY010000106.1 GCA_947627125.1 uncultured Clostridia bacterium | reverse complement strand
GGCTCGGAATGAGGAACGAGTTCGACGGCAGCAGCCCCGCGTCATTCTGAGAACGTGAGAAAGAACGTAGTCCGATGAATTGACCCGAAGAATCTCGCGGGGCGTGTACGGACACAATGCGGTCGTTGCCCACCCCCCTACCCCCCCCTCCTCGGGAGGGGGCATGACTTCGTACCGCTTCCCTTCTCAGCATGACGCCGCTCAGCCTCGTGGCTCCCCCTGCAAGGGGAGCCACGAACCCCTCTTCAGGAGTGAGATTTCAGTGAGATCATGCCGCCGTCGGTATCCGTTTCATCCGCGAGGAGAAGCAGGGCGCTTTCGAGGCGGTCGTTGATCGCGTCGCCCATTCTGCTGAAGCCGAGAAGCTGGGTGATGAGCTTGAAGAGTCCCTGTTTTTCCGCCGTGACGTTCTGCCGCAGGATCTCCCTGAGGCCGTTTGAAAGCTCCGTGAGGTCGATATATTTTATCTCTCGCGGCTCTACGCCCTCGGCGGGAACGCGCAGCATGGGGATCTCCTTTCCCCGTTGATACAAAAACCCGTCTTTGCGGACAATCCCCCGCCTCTCGCAGTTCCACATGGCCCTCTCGTACGCCTCCCGCACGACGTTCGTCACCTTTTCCCTTCCGAAGAGAAAGACAATGCGCTTTAGAAGCCATTCCTCCGAGATGGGAGCTTCCGCCTGCACGATGGCGCAGACGACCGAAAAGACGTCGTTTCTGTATGTATGAGCGGTGATGAGGACGTTGAGCGGGATATATTTGGGGAATTCAAAATGCGTTTCGGCGAGCGTCCTCTCAAAGTCGAAGGCGGGGAGTTCTGCCGCACGGGGCGCATTCTCAAGGGCGCGGGCGACGGCCTCGAGCAGCCGCTGTTCCTCCACCTTTCTGTTCATGAACCAATCGGTGGACCAGATCCGATAGAATTTCCAGCCCATGCGCTCGAGAATATCCTGCCGCAGACGATCTCTGTCCCGCGCGGTCCCCGAGGAGTGGTAGGTCGCGCCGTCACACTCGATCGCAAGGAGATAGTCGGAGGAATTCGGCCGCTTCAGGGCGAGGTCGATGCGGAAGGAGGAACAGCCCACCTGCGTATCGACGCTGTACCCCTTGCCGCGCAGAAATTCACAGACTTCCATCTCAAATTCCGAATCGTACTGCTCATAGGGATTCACCTTGACGCTCCGCTCGAACGCGATCTCCCCGTTCTCCGCATAGTCGAGGTACTCCCTCAATAGCCTTGCGCCCTCGGAATTGGTGCGGGAGAGGTCGATATCGTAGGCATGGATGGACGCCACGACCCACACGTTGACCTTGGCGCGCGTGACGGCGACGTTGAGGCGGCGTTCTCCCCCTTCCCTGTTGAGGGGGCCGAAATTGAGGAGGAACCGCCCCTGCGCGTCCTTCGCGTAGGCGATGCTGAAGATGATGGTGTCCCGTTCGTCCCCCTGCACCGTTTCAAGGTTCTTGACGAAGAATGGCTCCGCGCGGTCGGCCTTGAAGAACTCCTCGAATACGGGGTCCTCCCGTCTGCGCTTCTCGATGAGCTTGTCGATGAGATTCTGCTGCGCCATGCTGAACGCGACGACGCCGAGGCTCCGCTTGGGATATTTTTTGAAATTTTCAAACACGAGGTCGGCAATTTTTTCGGCCTCGGCAAGATTGGTCTTGCTCTTTCTGTCGAACACGCCGTCCACATAGAGGAAATCGACGCCGATCCCCCTTCCGTCCGCCTGTGCGGAGGGAAATGTGACGAGGTCGTTGTCGTAGAAGTTCTTGTTGGAGAAGGAGATGAGCTGTTCGTACCTGCTCCGATAGTGCCACTTCAGCCTGCGCTGGGGGAAAGCAGAGGAGCAGAGATCGAGAATGGACTCGAAGTCCGTGACGTCCTCCTCCTCTTCGTCATCCTCCGACGCCGTTGCGGCGGTGAAGAAGTTGCTCGGCGGCATCTGGCGGGAATCGCCGACGACGATGAGCTGTGCGCCGCGGTAGATGGCTCCGACGGCGTCCTGCGGGAAGATCTGCGAGGCCTCGTCAAAGATGACGACGTCGAACTTCATATCGGGGTCGAGATAGGTGCTGACGCTCAAGGGTGACATCAGGAAGCAGGGCTTGAGCGTCTGCGGGAGGTCGCCGAGCTCGCGCAGGAGCTGGCGTATCCCCTTCTTCTTGCGCTTCTTTTCGTTCTCGCGGAGAAGCACGGAGATCGCGCTGCCCTGTGCGACCATGCCGAGGTCGGGACGCGCGGCGGAGAGTTTCGCCTTGATCACCGCCCTATTGATCTCGAAATTCAACCTGTCCTTCTCCTTGAACCGCTCGATGAGCTCGTCGTGGGGAACGCGCTTGAGTTCGGTCAGAATGGGCGCGTTCCGCAAGATCTCATCCGCCCACTGCACATAGAACGCCCTGCGGTAGACGGGCGCGATCATATCTACGGAAAGACGGCGTCCGATGGCGTGATCGAGATAGGCGCGCAGGCCTGTTTCCTCCGTCTGCTTTAAAAAACGGTAGAAATTGCACCAGTTGTCGAGGCTGTCGATATTCTCTGCACAGCGGCTGAACTTTTCCGCAAGGGCCTCGAACGGAACGCCCTCAATGTCGTATTCTTTGCTGTCGAATACGGAGAGAAGATCTTCGAGCGGCTTGGCGTTGGCGGAGAAGAGGGCGGAATACTTCGCGGCAAACTTCCCGAATTCCTCCCGCCTAACCTCATATTCCTCCGCGGAGAGGGAAGAGAGCGCGGAAATGCCGCCGCAGGCATCAAGCATGCCGCCGAGCGCGCGGAGTTCCCCTTCGAGCGCACCGAAATCGGTATCCGCGCCGCAGTAAGCGCTCCCCGCGACGGAAGAGAGCGGGCTCTCTGCCGCACGGAATTCCTCGATCTCCCCCTGGTAACGGGCGAGCGTCCCGACTGCGGCGACGGCCTCCGCATATTTCGGCTTTTTGCCGTTCTTTCTGCACAGCTTCAGGGCGTTCGCGATCCGCCTGTACTCACCGCTGAATAACCGCGAAAACCAGCTCTTATACTGCGTTTTCAGCTTCTTTTGGAGCCCCTTTCCGTCGAAAGTGTAGATGTCCTCGTCGAATTCCCCGTTGAGTTTGGCCCGATCCTCCAAAATTGCCGCGGCGGAGGTGCGGAGAGGGCCGACCCCGCCGAGCGCAGCATGCAGAGCCGCCTGTGAAAACAGCTTGGGCGCAAGGAATCCGCTCTCTGCCGCGAGGGCGAAGAACCTGCCGAGCGCCTTTGCCTCGCCGAGCGTCGAAGTCGAAATCCCGAGGCTCTCTTGTACCTCCCTGCCGAGGGCCCCGAGCTCGCGGGTGAGCAAGACCGCCGCCCTGAGATCTTCCTTGAGCTGCATGGCCGTGCGGAAGGAGGCGTCCGTTCCTGCGTAGCCGTACCACACGTTTGCATGGTAATCTCTCCCGACGGAGGGAAGATAGCCCGTGTAGCGGTTGAGGTCGCTTTCCGCGCGTTCGATAAAGTCCTCCCCCTTCTGTTCAATGCCGTCGATGACGAAATCAATATCGGGAGCTCCCCTGAGGGCGGCGATCTCCTCATAGATCTGATAGAGCGTTCTGCCGATCGCGGGGCGGATCTTGTGCAGTTCTGCGGCGTAGGCGTCAAGCTGGCGCATGGATTCCTTTTTGGCCCGCAGTTCCCGCTCCGCCCTCTCAGAAACGCCGCTTTTGGGCAGACGCATCGTCTTGCAGAGCTCCTCGATGATCTGTTTCTTGTTTGCCTTGTGACTGTGAAGCTCGAGGCAGAATTCCTCCAGCCCCACCTTCTTCAATTTATCGTAGACGACGTTGAGCGCGGCGAGCTTTTCGGAAACGAACAGCACTTTCTTCCCGTCATAGAGGCATTCGGCAATGATATTCGTGATCGTCTGGCTCTTGCCCGTCCCCGGAGGGCCCTGCAGGACGAAACTTCCGCCCTCCTTTGCCGCCTCCACGGCCTCCGCCTGGCTCGAATCCGCGTCCACGACGTTGTGGAGCTCCATGAGGTCGGCGGTGCGGTCAAGCGTTGCCGACGCGGGAGAACCCTCGCCGAGCAGCGACAGAATGTTGGGATTTTGGAGGATCTTCGCCTCGTTTTCGACGAGATCCCTATACATATTGATCTTCTGAAAGGAAAAGACGCCGATCTTACAGGCCGCTTCCACCGTCCATTTCAGCGCGGAGAGGAGGGAGGCAGCCTTTTCAAAATAAGCCTCGATCCCCTCATCCTCATCATACTCGGGGAGGGAGAAGCCGTATTCGCTCTGCAATTTATAGGAGAACGTGGGATTGACAATGATCTCCTCCTCCGCGGCCCTGATGAAATAGGGCTCGACGGCGGAATTGTTCTCCACCGTCACGGGAATGAGCAGGAGCGGGGCGCGCATGCGGATCTGAGAGTTCCTGTCCTCCGTCCATGAGATGAACCCAAAGGCGAGATAGGCGATATTGACGCCCGTTTCCTCGACGGCCGACCTCGCCTGTTTCCCGATCCGCTTGACCGCCCGTATCGGCTTGCCGTAGCTGTTGAAGAGCAGGATCTGATTCTTTTTGAGTTTCTCCCCGTAGGCCGCAAGGATGCTCTCGCGGTCCCCCGCCGAAGAAATTGAGGGGCCGTCCGAAAGGTCGTCCTCCGTCTTGGGGTCGAACACCTCAAAGGCAGCGGAACGCTCCGCCCTGCGGAACAGGGTAAAGAGGTCGGGCGCGATGATCTCGGCCGATAGATTCCCCGAATCTTTGAAGTTGATGAGGTTGTTCCTCTTGCCCGTATCGAGCAGAAGATTCGCCCATTTTTTGAGTTTGCTTGTTTCCATTGTCCCTTTCCCGAGAACCCGTTGGGGTGATGAAATGATCGCTTTCATTATATCATAGCGGGGCGGCAGAGGCAAGTGTTTTGGCGCGAAAACCCTTTTCTCCCTTTCCCTGAGGGAACGCCGCAAATTTGAAAAACCGCCGCAAAGTATTTGATTTTTCAGCCGAAAAGATTTACAATGGAGCATATGAAAGATATGATCGACCCGCCCGGAAAAATTCTCGTCCGCGGCGGAAAGGTACACAATTTAAAGAACATTGACGTCGATATCCCCCTCCACAAAATCGTGGGGATCGCGGGCGTTTCGGGCTCGGGAAAGTCCTCTCTCGCGCTCGGCATTCTCTATGCGGAGGGCTCGAGGCGGTATCTCGAATCCCTCTCGACGTACACGCGGCGGCGCATGACGCAGGCCGAAAAGGCGCAGGTGGACGAGGTTTTATATGTTCCCGCCGCCCTTGCGCTCCGCCAGCGTCCCATTGTGCCGGGGATCCGCAGCACGTTCGGCACGGGAACGGAACTTTTGAACAGCCTGCGGCTCATGTTCTCCCGCCTTGCTTCCCACCGCTGCCCGAACGGACACTATGCGCCGCCCTCGCTGAATGTTGCCGCGGGGCTGGAGCTCGTCTGCCCGACGTGCGGGGAACATTTCTTTGCCCCGGGTGCGGAGGAGCTCGCCTTCAACAGCCAAGGGGCGTGCAGGCGGTGCGACGGCACGGGGGTCGTGCGCATTGTCGACGAATCCACCCTCGTGCCCGACGAATCCCTCTCCATCGACGAGGGAGCGGTCGCCCCGTGGCAGACCCTTATGTGGTCGCTCATGAAGGATATCGCCCGCGAAATGGGCGTGAGGACGGACGTCCCCTTCAAAGATCTCACCGAAAAAGAGCGGGATATCGTCTTTCACGGCCCCGCCGTCAAGAAGCGTATCATCTACCAAAACAAGACGAGCGGCGCCGCGGGCGACATGGATTTCACCTATTTTAATGCAACATATACGGTGGAAAATGCCCTCTCCAAGGTCAAGGACGAGAAGGGCATGAAGCGGGTGGAGAAGTTTCTCCGCACCGATATCTGCCCCGACTGCGGGGGCACAAGGCTCTCCGATGCGGCACGCGCGCCCCGCCTCCGCGGCGTTTCCCTCGCCGACGTCTGCAAGCTGACCCTCTCCGAG
>CANQUY010000105.1 GCA_947627125.1 uncultured Clostridia bacterium | reverse complement strand
TGGAGGCGGAAGTCGTGCGGTATGCCGACCTCATCGCCTATATCAACCACGACATTGAGGATGCGATCCGCGCGGGCTATCTCACGGCGGAGGAGCTTCCGCAGGACGCCGTGTCCAAGTTCGGGAGCCATACCTCCCAGCGCATCAACACCGCTATCACGGATATTTGCCGCGAGTCGGAGGGGCAGCCCTATGTGCGCATGTCCGAAGAGAAGGACAAGGCCCTTGCCGAGCTCCGTTCCTTCATGTTCGAGCACGTCTATGAACGGGCGAACAAGCTCATACAGGAGAGTGCGGAACGCATGCTGAGAGCTCTGTATACATATTTTATGGACCGCCCCGAAGAGCTCCCCGTTCTCTATCTCGAAACGGCAAAAACGGATCTGCCGCGGGCCGTGTGCGACTATCTCTCTTCCATGACGGACCGCTACGCCATCGAGCTCTTCAAGAGCTTGTTTGTGCCGCGGGAGGGGAGCGTATGAATCAGGATTATGCCTCTTTTTTGCAGACGCTCAAGGAAAAGAACGATATCGTTGACGTCATCAGCTCCTATATCAAGCTGGAGAGAAGAGGTTATAATTATTGGGCGTGCTGTCCTTTTCACCACGAAAAGACGCCGTCTTTCTCCGTCAACTCCGTGGATAAGTACTTTCACTGCTTCGGCTGCGGGGTGAGCGGAAACGTCATCTCCTTTGTGCAGGAGTACGAGAACGTCGATTTCAACCAGGCGGTGGAGATCCTTGCGAAGCGCGTCGGGCTCGAAATTCCCGCCCGCGACGAGAGGTCGGCCGAACTTGCCGCCGAGCGGAAGAAAAAGCGGGACCGTCACGTCGCCCTCATGAAGGACGCCGCACGGTTCTACCTCGGCAATCTGTACAGCGGCAGGGCGGATGAATACCTTGCCTATCTCTCGAAGCGCGGCATTACGCCCTCGGTCGCAAAGAAATTCGGCCTCGGCGCCTCCCTCGACTATGCGGGGCTCCCGTCCCATCTCCTTGCGCTCGGCTATACCCCCGAGGAATGTACGGAGAGCGGGGCCTGCGGCGTATCGGAAGAGGACGGCAGGCTGTACGACTTCGAGGGCACGAGACTCATCATTCCCATCATCAATAATTTCGACGAAGTCATTGCCTTCGGCGGAAGAGCCCTGCAGCCCGGCAATCGGGCAAAATACAAGAACACCCGCGAAACTCTCCTCTTCAACAAGAGCAAGAGCCTCTACAATGTCAACCTCGTCAAGAAGGAGAAAAGGGCGGGCGGACTTCCCTTCCTCATCATGGTGGAAGGGTACATGGACGCCATCTCCCTCTACACGGCGGGGTTCAGAAACGTCGTCGCGAGCATGGGGACTTCGCTCACCAAGGAACAGGTCCGCCTCGCCAAGCGGTATACCGACACCGTCCTCATCAGCTACGACGGGGACGCGGCGGGGCAGTCGGCGAACCTCAGGGGGCTCAAACTTCTCGAAAACGAGGGGATGAAGCTCCGCGTCGTGCCGCTTCCCGAGGGGCTCGACCCCGACGACGTCATCCGTCAGCAGGGCACGGAGGGGTACCAAAGATGCCTCGACGCCGCCATGCCACTCATTGACTTCCGCATCTATGCCGAGGAGAGGAAGTGCGATTTCTCCAAATCCGACGACGTCCGCGCATTCGTCCGCAGTGCGCTCTCCATTGTGAGGGAGGCCGAAAGCGAAACGGAGCGGGAGGAACTCTTAAAGAGCATCTCTTCAAAAGCGGGCATCAGCCTCGGCGCATTGCAGCGCGACCTTGAAAGGCTCCCCGCGCGGGAGGAAACATCGCCTGCCCCCCCGGCAAAGAGGGCGGAACCCACGGGGAGCGACACAAAGGCCGCGCGGTTCGTGCTCTGCGCCTGCCTTTTGAGCAAGCCGTATGCCCTCGATTTCGACCTCTCGTCCCTCGAATGGGAGGCGGAGGATCACAGGGTCATCGCCGATTTCATTCTGCGCGAGCGGGAAAAGGGCAAGGTGCGGGCGAGCGGGATCTTCGACTATCTCGCCGAGGACGGCGAACTCGCCAACATTCTGAATCTCGACTTTGGCGACAATTTAGAGGGAGAGCGCGCGGCGCAGTACTTCAACGACTGCGTCAAAACGCTCGAAAAGCGAATGTACAGCAGGAAGATCGCCGAGGAGCGCGATAAATTCCAACAGGCGCAATCTGCGGAGGAGCGCCGCGAATGCCTTCTCCGCATCGACACATATACAAAGAAAATGAAAAACATAGGAGGTACGACATGACCGTTTCCGAAGAACAACTCAATGAGCTCATCGAAAACTTATCCGCAGGCTATCGTATGAAGGGGAGCATTTCAACGAACCAGCTCTGCAACGAACTCGAAAAATATGACCTCACGCCCCAGCAGTATGACCAGATCTACAAGTCCCTGCCCGACCTCGGCATCAGTATCTATGACGAGGACGAGAGAGATAAGGAACTTTTGGATCAGGCCCTCTCGGACATTGGACTTGACGACCCCGTCAAGATGTACCTGAAGGATATCGGCCGCGTGCCGCTCCTTTCGGGCGACGAGGAGATCGAACTCGCCAAGCGCATGCAGGAGGGGGATGAGGAGGCCAAGAACCGTCTTTCGGAGGCCAATCTCCGCCTCGTTGTTTCCATTGCAAAGAGGTATGTGGGCCGCGGCATGCTCTTTTTGGACCTCATACAGGAGGGGAACCTCGGCCTCATGAAGGCCGTGGAGAAGTTCGACTACCAAAAGGGCTTTAAGTTCTCCACCTATGCGACATGGTGGATCCGCCAGTCCATCACCCGTGCCATTGCAGATCAGGCGCGGACGATCAGGATCCCCGTCCATATGGTGGAAACCATCAATAAGCTCACCCGCGTTTCCCGCATGCTCTTGCAGGAGAACGGCAGGGAGCCGACGCCCGAGGAGATCGCCGAGGCCATGTGTATCGACGTCCAGCGCGTCATGGAGATCCAGAAGATCGCACAGGACCCCGTTTCCCTTGAAACTCCCATCGGCGAGGAGGAAGATTCCCACCTCGGCGACTTTATCGAGGACGACAAGACGCAGACCCCGGGGGATTCCGTCGCGTTCATCATGCTGAAGGAACAGCTTTTAAGCGTGCTCGATACGCTTACCCCCCGCGAGGAGAAGGTGCTTCGGCTCCGCTACGGCATCGACGACGGCAAGCCCCGCACCCTCGAAGAGGTGGGCAGGGAATTCAACGTCACGCGTGAACGCATCCGCCAGATCGAGGCGAAGGCGCTCCGCAAGCTCCGCCATCCCTCGAGGAGCAAGCGGCTCCGCGATTTCCTCGACTGATGGAAAGAATTGCAAATCTTTGTTCACTGTTTGAAAGATGCACCGTCTTTGCCGATATCGGCTGCGATCACGGCTACATGGCAGAATACATGCTCAAAAATCATCTCTGCGATCTGGCCTACATTACGGACATTAGCGAGAAATCGCTGCATAAGGCTGAAATTTTGCTGAAGGACCATATCGAAGCGGGCAAATGCGTCCCCATTGTGGCGGACGGCCTTGCGGGCGTTCCAAAAGCGGACTTTGTTCTCATAGCAGGCATGGGCGGGGAGGAAATTGTTAAGATTTTAGAAAACGGTTACCTTCCGCCGCGCTTTCTCTTTCAGCCCATGAAAAACAGCGAAAAACTTCGCCGCTACCTCGTGGGACAGGGCGCACGCATGGAACGTGATTTCACCTTTTCGGACGGAAGGAAGTACTACGACGCCATCAAGGGGACCGCTGCGGGCGGGGACAGCTATACGGAGCTTGCATTCCGCTTCGGACGGGACAATCTCAACGGCCGTTTTCCCCATCCCTTTCTCGAGCAGGCCGAAGAGGAACTTGAAAAGACAGAACTGCGGCTCAGCCTTGCAAGGGAGGACGGCGCACGCTCCGCGCTCGTGAGGCGCAGGACGGAATTGGAGGAAGCCATCTATGAAGCTCAAAGACATCTATGAAATCATCGACGGGACCGCGCCCTTCGTGCTCTCCAAGGAATACATAGAGAGAGGCATGCACGACAACAGCGGCCTGATTCTCGACTGCGGAAAGGATATCAAGGGCGTTCTCTTTTCCCTCGATCTCTCCGTCAATGCCGTGGAGGAGGCGGCAAGGAGGGGAGCGAACCTCATTGTCACCCACCATCCCGCCATCTGGGAGGGGGTCATGCGCATCACGCCAACCGATACGCCCGCGCTCTATGCGTGCGTGAAGGAGGGGATCTCCGTCATCTCGGCGCACCTCAATTTAGACGCCGCGAAGGGGGGCATTGACGAGAGTTTGATGCTCGGCCTCGGCGGAAAGGAGCCGATCGCCGTCATGGAAGAGCTCTCCTGCGGCGGCTACGGGAGAGTGTACGACGTCCTTCCCTCTCCCCTCAAGGACTTTGCGGCCCGTGCACGGGAAACCTTCGATACCGAAAGGCTCGCCGTCTACGGGGAAAGGGAAGTGAGGCGCGTTGCAAGTTTCTGCGGCGGAGGGTTCTCCTATGCCGCGATCGCGTTTGCGCTCAGACACGGGGCGGATACTCTCGTCACTTCAGACGGAAAGCATCACATTATCACGGAGGCGGTGGAGAAGGGGCTCAACGTCCTGCATTTCACCCACTATGCCTCAGAAAACTATGGATTTTCCCGCTTTGCGGAAAGAATTAAAAATAAAATCGGGTTGCCCTGCGTCTTTTACACGGACAGGCGGTACCTGTAAGGAGAAAACATATGGCTGTATTGCAAGATCTGTTGGAATATCAGAGGCTGGACGGCGAACTTCGCAAGATCGATCTGGAACTCAACGCCACAGAGGAAAAAAAGAAACTCAATCAGGCAAAGGTCGTCATGCGGAATGCTGAGGCGCGCATTGCCGCACAGGATAAGCGTGCGCTGGAGCTCAGGGCCCTGCGCGACAGTCTTATGGTCCGCGTGGACGAGATGAGCAAGGCGATCGCCGAATATTCGGAAGTCGAGGAACTCGTAGAGGGCGGCGGGGACGTTTCCTTCTACAAAAAGAGTGCGCAACAGCTCCTCGAGAAGGTCCGTTCCATGAAACAGGAGCTCAACAAGATGCTTGCCGAGGTAGAACAGCTCTCCGCGGAGTACAAAAAACTCATGGAGCAGGGCAAGCAGATGAATAAGCAACGGAAGGAATATACCGAAAAATACAAGGAAGTGCAGGCCAAGTACGCGGGCCGCATCGAGGAGCTCACAAAGCAGATGGAGGAGGCCGCCGAAAAGATCCCTCCCGAAGTGCTCGAGCGGTACAAACTCAAGCGGAAGGAGAAGATCTTCCCCGTGATCATGCCGCTGAACGGCGACATGTGCGTGTGCGGCATGGACCTTCCCCTCGCCCAGCGGAACCGCCTCGCGGGCGGCAATATCATTGAATGCGAAAATTGCCACCGCTTCATCTACAAGCAGTAAAGGGACCTTATTTTGGGATGACCGCATAGAATGATGCATGCAATCTTTACTTGCGGAGATATCCCTTCCCGCTCTGCGTCACAACGCAAACTATTTTCGGGATCTCGCTTCCCGTCCGCTCATTGCCGTCGTCAAGGATGACGCCTACGGCCACGGTGCGGAGGAAACCGCGCTCTCCCTTCACGGCATCGCCTCCTCCTTTGCGGTCGCAACCGTAGAGGAGGGGGTTTCTTTGCGCCTTGCGGGGGTGGGAGAGGACGTTCTCGTTCTGACCCCTCCCATGACGGAAGAGGAGGCCGTGCGGCTGATTTTGTATCGTCTTACCCCGTCCGTCACGTCCTTCCCCGCGCTCTCAGTGCTCTCGAGAGGGGCGGAAGGGGTCGGAATGCCGCCGCGGGTGCATCTCGCCGTCAACACGGGCATGAACCGCTACGGCTTCCCTCCCGACGGGGCAAAATCGGCGGCCCTTGCCATGAAGGAGAGGGGATTTTTGGTCGAAGGAGTGTTCTCGCACTACTTTTCGGCAGATAGCGACGGCTACAGACGGGGGCAGAACGATCTCTTTCAAAGGGCCGTGTCTGAAGTGAAAGAGATCTTCCCCGACTGTATTTCGCACATTGCCGCAACGGGCGGGATGCTGAAAGGGGAGATCGGCGATGCGGTCCGCGTCGGCCTCGGCCTCTATGGCTATCTCCCCGCGGGCGGCTCGGGGCCTCTTCGGCCTGCCATGAAGC
>CANQUY010000104.1 GCA_947627125.1 uncultured Clostridia bacterium | reverse complement strand
CGCCATCAACATGTCCCTCGGCTCCGCCTGCGGCTTCACGCGCGAAGAGGACAAGGAAGCCGTCAACGAAATTTACGACAAGATCAACGAGAGCGGCACCAGCCTCATCATCGCCGCGGGCAACGAGTACAGCTCGGGCTTCGGCGGCGCACAGGGCAACACCAACCGCGTCACCAACCCCGATTCGGGCACCATCGGCTCGCCCGCATCCTATCCCGCATCTCTCTCCGTCGCCTCCATCAGCGGCGTGAAGAGCAAATACCTCGTCGGGAACGATTCTCAGTACCTCTTCTTCATTGAATCCAGCTCCATCTCGGGCGAGGAGAACGACTTCTTCGCCGAACTCTATGAGGACATGAACTGGGCGAAGGACAGTACAGAGCATACGCTTGAATACGTCACGGTCCCCGGCTACGGCTACCGTGCAAACTATACAACGATCGACGTCGAGGGCAAGATCGCTCTCGTCAGCCGCGGCGACAACACCTTCGAGGATAAGGCCCTGCAGGCCAAGCTCGCAGGCGCGATCGCATGTATCATCTACAACAACATTGAGGGCGACATCCGCATGTCGATGGGCAAGAGCGACCATATCCCGACGGTTTCCATCTCCAAGGAGGACGGCGTTCAGCTTGCCCAAAAGCGGAACGGCACGCTCACCTTCAGCTACGACCAGCAGGCGGGGCCCTTCATGTCCGATTTCTCCTGCTGGGGGCCTCTTCCCGACCTCACGTTGAAGCCCGAGATCACGGCGCACGGCGGAAATATCACTTCCTCCTTCCCGGGCGGCGGCTACGGCACCATCAGCGGTACATCCATGGCCTGCCCCAACCTCTGCGGCATCGTCCTTCTCATCCGTCAATATGTGAGGGACAACTATAAGGACCTCACGGGCAACGAGAAACCCGCCGAAGATGCAGAAAGCAACGCCACCTACATGAAGGACGTCAAGAATCTGACGAACAAGCTCCTCATGTCCACGGCGGGCATCGTTCTCAACGAGCAGGGCAATCCCTATTCGCCGAGAAAGCAGGGCGCGGGCCTTGCAAGCCTCAAGAACGCAGTCACCACAAAGGCGTATATCGAGGTCGAAAAGGACGGCGAGGTACAGGACCGCACCAAGCTCGAGCTCGGCGACGACGCAAAGAGGACGGGCGTGTACGAGATGTACATCAACGTCGTCAACACCTCCACAAGCTCTTTGCGGTACACGCTTGACGTTCTCGGCCTGACGGAGAGCGTTTCCACGGCAGACGACGACTTCGTTGCAGAGCGTTCCCAGCTCCTCAATGGCAGCGTCAAGGTCGAAGCCCTCTCGGCGAACGGCAGCGTCAGCGGCAACGCCGTCACGGTGAACGGAAAGTCGGGCGAAGGGGCCGCACCCAACGTTCTCAAACTCAAGGTCACCTATACCCTCTCCCAAGGGGATAAGGACATCATCGAAAATTCCTTCCCTTACGGCATGTTTGTCGAGGGCTTTGTGACCCTCAAGGCAGAAGGAGAAGGGGAGATCGACCTCAACGTTCCCTTCCTTGCCTTCTACGGCGACTGGACGCAGGCTCCCGTGTTCGACAAGACCTATTTTGAAGTGGAAACGGAAGCGCACAACGCAGGGATCGACGAGGAAGATAAGATCAAGGCAGATTACTACGCCACCACGCCCTACGGTTCCTACAGGTACAACTATATCATTCCGCTCGGGACCTATCTCTATGCGATGGACGAGTCGAGCTTTGACCCCATCCCCGCAACCTCCGAGCACGCCGCGATCTCCAACACGCTCAATACGCTCGACGGGATCAGCGCAGTCTACGAGGGGCTCCTCCGCGGCTGCAAGACGATGCACTACACCATTACCGACAAGGTGACGGGGGAAGTCATCTACGACCATTACGATTACAACGCCCGCAAGGCGTATTCGCAGGGCGGTTCTCCCATTCCCGGTTTCGACGAAACGTTCGATTTCAGAGCGACCGACTACAATCTCATCAACAACCGCCAGTACGAATTCAAGATGGTAGGCCTTCTCGACTACGGCGAGGACGGCGGCGAATACACCAACGCGCGGAACACCTTCACCTTCGATTTCACCTTCGATACGGAGGCTCCCATCATCAAGAGCGCGACCTACGAGAAGAGATACGACAAGACGCTCAAGAAGGACCGCTACTACGTCAACCTCACCGTCTACGATAACGCCTATGCAATGGCGCTCATCCCCGGCATCTTCACGCCGAATCCCGACTACACAGGCCCCAATTCGGGTGAGCCGCAGATCCAATTTACCTCCGTCAACAACTATCCCGTTCCGCTCTATAGCGAGAGGGGGCAGGACTACACCTTCCGTTACGAGATCACGGATCTACTTCCCAATCTCCAATACGACTCGATGGTGCCCAATTCTCTCGTCTTTGCGGTGATGGACTATGCGCTCAACGAGAACATGTTCATCTGCCAGCTTCCCGGCACCCGCGGCACCTTCAAGTTCACCGAGGACGGCACTGCGAACGGGAAAGCGCTCACGAGCAAGACGGTGGGGATCGGCGAAGTTTTGGATCTCACGCAGTATCTCTACTCTGCGGATGCAACGGCATCCACGGTGGAGGACGTGACCGATTATCTCAGGCACCTCTCGTGGAATTCCTCCAATAAGGCCACTGCGGACGTGCAGTACGGTCAGGTCCGCGGCCTCAAGGCGGGCAGGGTCACGATCACCGTGTCCGATCCCGTGTATAGCAGCAGGACGACGATCAACATTCAAGTCGTCGATAAGAGCACAGAGCAGGGCATTGCCCAGTCCCTCTCCGTTGACGGCAGCAACGGGATCTCCCTCCTTGCCGCCCAAGACGTCGGGAACTATAAGAATGCCAAGATCACAGACGTGCGCTTTGCCTACTTCAAGACCTTAAAGGCCTATTCGCAGGTGGCGGGCGACCCGAGCGACATCGGCGACGTCAACGATACCACCTTTTTGACGGCCTACCGCGGAGGCATCGAAATGTTCCCCGGCGAGAGCATCCAGCTCTTCTACGACGTTGAACCGTGGTATGTGAAGGATACCTATCAGTTCACTTTCACGAGCGACCGTCCCGAAGTTCTGACGGTTGACAGCAACGGCGTCATCAAGGCGCTGAAGAAGGGGAATGCCACGGTCACGCTGACCGTTGCGGGCTCCAACCTCATGGCCTCCCTCCGTATTACCGTCCTCAGCGAATTCGTCATCGACGACGCGCGTACGCTCGTTGCCTACAAGGGCCTCGGCGGGGACGTCGTCATTCCCGACGACGAGGGCATCCTCTATATCGGACCCTTCTGTTTCAGCCTCTATTTGGACGACGAGGACTATCTCCAGAAACTTCCCTCGGACGATATCTATGCCAACCGTATCGCACTCGGCAACGATACCGTCACCTCGGTGAAGATCCCCAACGGCGTCATGGAGATCCAGCAGACCGCTTTCTACAACTGCACGGCGCTCCAAACCGTTGAACTGCCCGAAACCATCCAGTTCATCCGACAGTACGCCTTTATGGGGGACACGTCCCTGCAGAAGATCAATCTGAGCAAGGACGTTGAAGTCATCGGCGCATCCGCGTTCGAGGGCTGCACGAAGCTCAACGACTTCGGCGACGGCGTCGCGACGGCAGAAAGTCCTCTCAAGCTGAATTCCTGCTATGCGATCGGTGTACGCGCTTTCAGAAACTGCACGTCGCTCACGTCGCTCGATCTCTCGCACCTCCGCAACACGGGTGAATATGCCTTCGCGGGCTGCACCAAGCTCGAAATAGTCGTCTTTGACGAGGGCGGGCTCACCAAGCTCTCCGCGCATATGTTTGACGGATGCGGGCTCAAAGAGGTAACTTGCTACGAATCGAACGTCATTCCCGCCTATGCCTTTGCGAACAACAGGAGCTTGACTTCCTTCACGTTTGCAAGCCAAAACGGGCTCGATTCCATCGGCGACTATGCCTTTGCGGGCGACAGCAACCTCACCAAGATCACCCTTCCCAACAGCGGCTTCGCGCTCGGGGAGAAGGTTTTCAACGGCTGTACGAACCTTGCAACGGTCGCGTTGCAGGCGAATACGCAGATTTCCTCCGCACAGGGTTCCATCTTCAACGGCTGCGGCCTCAACGCGTTTGAACTCGCAACGGGTGCGGAAAATACCTACAAACTCAGCGAGAACAATACCCAACTTCTCACAAAGAATGGGGACGAGATCGTCCTCGTGGCAGTCAATGCCTACACGGGCGACGTCACCGTTCCCGCGAGCGTCAAGTCCGTGCGTGCGGGCGCATTCTCGGGCGCAAAGCTCTCCTCGGTCACCTTTGAGGGAGCCGTGTCGCTCGGCGAATATGCCTTCGCGGACTGCAAACAGCTCCTCACTGTGACCTTTGCTGATGGGGCCAACACGGTCGGCAACGGCACGTTTGTGGGCTGCACCAAGCTCAATGCCGTGAACCTTGAAAAGGTTTCCACGGTCGGCAACAACGCATTCAACGGCGATTCTGCGCTCTCGAATGTGACCTTTGCGGCGAATGTCACGCTCGGAGAAGGGGCATTCAGCCAGAGCGGGCTTACGGGCGTCACCTTCCAGGGTGAAGCCACGATCGGCGCGGCGGCGTTTCGCGAATGTGCAAAACTTGTTACAGTCACGCTCGGCGGCGACACTGCGATCGGCGCGCTTGCGTTCTTCGGCGACAGCGCATTGAATACCATCGATCTCTCCAAAGTCAAGGGCGAGATCGCGGAGGAAGCCTTCTACGGTTGCAGCGCACTTTCGGCGGCAAATCTCGCGAACGTGACGAAGATCGGCATGTTTGCTTTTGCAGATTGCTCGCACCTTGCAAGCGTCACGCTCGGCAGCGACCTCACCGAAATCGGCACGGGCGCATTCATGGATTACACCTTCTTCACGCGCGGCGGCAGGGCAAGCCACGGCCCGACCTTCACGTCGATCGACCTCTCCCACGTCAAACAGATCGGCGAGGCCGCGTTCTACGGCTGCGCAAGCCTTGCAAGCGTGACGATCCCCGGCGGGATCTCGGAACTTCCCGATAACGTCTTTGCATACTGCACCGCCCTGCAGACCGTTGACCTTGCGGACGTCACCAAGATCGGCAACTTCACCTTTGCGGGCTGCACGTCCTTAAAGACAGTGGACCTCGGAAAGGTCACGGAGATCGGCGCCGCCGCGTTCTATCTTGCGGACGACCTTACGGTTGTTGACCTTGCGAAGGTCAGGACGATCGGAAGCCTTGCCTTTGCAGATACGGGCCTTGTCGGCACGATCGACGCCCCCGAACTTGTTGAGCTTGTTCAAACTTCTCTCGACAGAAATATCGTCAACCTCAGCTATTCTGAGATCTCCATGTCCGAGATTGCGGTCATCATGCCCGAGATCATCGACGAAACGGATATCGACCTCGGCGACTATGTGTTTGCAGGCAGTTATGCCTTCCGCAACGCGAAGTTTACGGCGTTCAATGCGCCTGCCCTTGCAACGATCGGCGGCGGGGCATTCTATGGAAACACCGCTCTCACGGGCTTCAGCTTCGGCAGTGCGCTCACCTATGTCGGCGAGCAGGCCTTCCGCGGCTGTACCTCCGTCACGGCGTTCACCTTTGTGAGCGGCGCAGAGAATCCTCATGCGCACATCAAGGACGGCGCGCTGTATCTGGAGCTCGAAAACGGCAAACAGCAGCTTGCGGCAGTCCCCGCGGGCATGACGGGCACAACTCTGACGGTGGAAGAGGGGACGACGTATGTCGCCGCCTATGCGGGGAACGAGAACAAGAGCGTCGCTTCGATCGTCCTGCCCGATTCCCTCGAGAGCATTGGCGAATACGCTTTCTACGGCTACACCGCTCTTACGAGCGTGGAGTTCCGTTCGGTCAACGCGCCCTCGCTCGAATGCAGCTACGATGAAAATGCACCCAGCCTCTCCGAATCCGATCCCGGGTACGATATCCTCTGCAGCCAGTTCAGCATGTATCGGTTCGAGAAGCAGTGCTACTTCAACTTTGTCGATCTTGTCGGCAAGAGGCAGCCCATCAAGATGATCCTTCCGAGCAACTCGGATATCTCGGGCTACGACAACGTCATCTACCTCGTCTACTTCGGTGCAGTCGCAGACGCCCAGCGCAGCGATTACGTTGCAATGGAACAGTCCATGAAGAACTTCCTCGAATACGGCAGAAAGGTCGCCGTCAGCGGGCGCAGCATGGTCAACGTGCTTGAGGTTGCGCGCGAGCTGGGGTATATGACGATCCCGGACGGCGTTTTGATCGATATCGACAAGGTCAACAAATACCCGCCCGAAGAATTGGTGATTGTGACCACCGGCAGCCAGGGCGAGCCGATGAGCGCGCTGTACCGCATG
>CANQUY010000103.1 GCA_947627125.1 uncultured Clostridia bacterium | reverse complement strand
TATCAACGCCCTGCCATATCCCAATGAGGCGCGCCTCAAGGAGGAAAAGACGGAGGAGAGCTATCCCGAAAAGGTTTCCCGCTGGATCGCAAAGGGGGACGAACGGTATACGGGGGATATGCCCCATATCCTGTTGACCCATCTCTTCGTCGCGGGCGGGCAGGTGAGCGACAGCGAGAGGAGCATCGAGCTCGGCGGCGCAAGGGCGGTGCCCGCATCGGTGTTCCCCGAGAACTGCTATGTCGCCCTCGGCCATCTCCACAAGCGGCAGAGCTTTGGGGAAGCCCGCTACTCCGGTTCTCTCCTCCAATATTCCTTCGACGAAAATCCCGACAAGAGCGTGTATCTCCTCGAAACGGAGGGGAGTAGCGTCAAGGTCATCGAAACGATCCCCGTCGAGGGAGGGAAGAGGCTCATCCGTTTAGAGGCGAACAGCCCCGAGGACGGCGTTGCCCTTCTGCAAAACTACGGCGAGGAATGCCTCATCGAACTGACGATCCATCTCGACCGTCCCCTTCTCAGGGAGGATCTGATGCGCCTGAAGGAGGCCCACAGCGGCCTCGTGCATCCCATTCCCGACGTCGCCGCGGCGGGGGAAACGCCCCTCCGCATGCGTTCCCGCATGTCCGATGAGGAGCTGTTTACGGAATACTATAAATCTCGCTTTTCCCGTGAGCCCAACGCCGAGCTCAAGGAAGCGTTTTTAAAACTGCTCGGGGAGGAAGAATGAAACCGATCTATCTCGAACTTTGCGGGATCAATTCATTTTCCGAACCCGCTGTCATTCACTTTGACGAATTGCTCGACCAGGGGATCTTCGGCATCTTCGGCGATACGGGGTCGGGCAAGAGCACCATTTTAGACTGTATCGGCTTTGCGCTCTACGGGTCAGTTTCCCGCGACGGCGCAAGTTCCGCCGATCTCATCAATTTCCGCTGCGACAGGGGGAACGTCGTATTCGTCTTTGAGATCTTTTTCGAGGGCGTCCGCCGCATCTTCCGCGTGGAGCGCGAGATCAGGCGGAAAAAGGACGGCAACGCCGCGCAAAGCCTCGTCATCTACGAACAGAAAGAGGGCAAACTCATCGTGCGCGAGGGCGGCCTGCGGGAGGGGAACGCCTTTTTGCAGAGCGTCATCGGCCTCAAACAGGAAGATTTCGAGAAATGTATCGCCCTGCCGCAGGGGGAATTCGCCCGCTTCGTCAAGGACACGCCGTCCAAGCGGCTCGAGATCATCTCCCGCCTCTTCGATTTGGAGCGGTTCGGCGCGGAACTCTCCCGCCGTGCCTCTGCGAGGAGCGCAGAACTGACGCGGGAGAAGGACATTCTGTCCGCCCGCCTCGAGCAGTACCAAGGCGTTTCAAAGGAGGGGATCGCGGCGATCCAAGCGGAGGCAAAGGAACGCGCCACGGCGGATATCCGTTTCGGACATGCGCTCGACGAGGCGCGCGAGAGGGAGAAAAAGCTCCATGCGCTCGTGGAAAAGCGCAGGGAATTCGAGAAGGTCGCGGCGGAGAAGGAACTCCTTGGATCCAAACGGGAGGAAATGGAGGGGCTCGAAAGGGAGCTCGGCCGTCTGGAAGCCGCAAAGGCCGTCCTCGCCGCCCTAAGGGAGCGGAACGAGTGCGAAAAGCTGTCGGTTGACGCAAACCGCCGTTTTTCCTATGCAAGCAAGAGGGCAGAGAGCGCGGCGGCGGCGATCGCGGGCCTCCCCGCATTCGACGAGGAAGCGGCGGCGAGGGAGATCGAGGCCCTCTCCGCCCTCAAGGGGAAAGCGGAAGCCGCCTTCGATGACAAAAAAGAAAAAACCGCCGCGGAAGTTGCGCTGAAGGAGTGCGAAGAGCAATTCAAAGCGCTCAAAGAAAAGACGGTGGACCCCGACTATGAGAGGCAGCTCAAAGAACTGCTCGCCCTCGGGGAAAATCTCGGCGCGGGGGATCTCTACCAATTTTTGGCCGCGCAGAGGGACGCCCTCTACAGGGGCGAATACGAAACGTTTGCGGCGGAACTCGGGAAGCTGGAACAAAAATATCCCGTCATCTCGCCGGACAGCCGCCCGCTCATTGAACGGTATGCGTCGCTTGCCGAGGGAGAAAAGCTGGACTTTTCGGACCTCAAAGAGGCGTTTGAACGCCACGAGAGCGCGAGAAAGGCGGCGGAAAGGGCGCGGTTCGATCTCGAGAACGCCCAAAAAACATATCTCATCAACAAGAGCAAGCTCGACGCTCTCTCCGAAAAGATCTCTTCGCTCCGCAGCCAGATATCTTCGCTCGGGGAGAAGATCGCGGGCGCGCCCGATCTGAAATCGCTGAACGAGGAGATCGGGAGGAAGAAGGCAACGAAGGAGAAGTATCTCTCCCTCAAGGCGAACGCGGAGAAGGAGAAGAATGCGGCGGAAGTGGAGCTTGCATCCTCCTCGGCGGAGGCGGCGGCAAGGAAAGACGCCCTCGAAAAGGCGCAGGAGCGGCTCTTGGGTCTACTCGGGGACTTCCGCGATGCCGAAGAGGCGAGGGAACTTTTACAGCGGTTCGGCGATGCGGACAGCGCGAAACGGACGTTGAACGCCTACCGCAACCGCTTGGCGGCGGCCCTTTCCAAATATGAAGAACTCAAGGCGGAAGATCTCTCCGCCGCGACAGAGGAGGGGCTTCTCTCCCTCAAGGCGGAGCTCTCTTCGCTCGAGGAGGAGCGGAAGGAAAATGCGGGCGCGCTTGCCGTCCTGACGGAAACCGAGAAGCGGTTCACCGCCATGCTTTCGGAGAAAGGGGCGCTCGAAAAGGAATTTTCGGCAAAGGCCAAGGAGGCGGAAACGGCGCAGACGCTCTGCAGCATCCTCCGCGGCAGCAAGTTCATGGATTTCGTGTCGGAAGAGTACTTGCAGACGGTTGCAGGCAATGCGAGCGTCCAGCTCCTCTCCCTGACGGGAAAGAGATATTTCCTGCGGTACAGAACGGGCGTCGGCTTTGTCGTGGGGGACAACTTCAACGGCGGCGAGCTCCGCGCCGTGAGTACCCTCTCGGGCGGCGAAACCTTCCTCGTTTCCCTCTCCCTCGCCCTTGCGCTGAGCGCGGAGATCTGCGCGCGCTCCTCCCGTCCCATCGAGTTTTTCTTCCTCGACGAGGGCTTCGGCACGCTCGACGAGAAACTTGTGGACACCGTGATGGACAGTCTTGAAAAACTCAGGAGCAAGAGTTTCAGCATCGGCATCATCTCCCATGTGGAGGAATTAAAGCACAGGATCGAGCGCAAGCTCCTCGTCACAAAGGCGACGGAGGAACGCGGCTCGAAAATCACAGCGGAGTAAGATATGAGCAATTTGATTTTGACCCCCGTGACCCTTTGGCGGGACTTTGACGACACGCTTCCCCTCGACGACGATATGATCTTCGAGGTGAAAGAGGGGAATGTGATCAAACGGCAGGTATATTTTTCGGGCAGGCAGACCAAAGAGGGGAGAGTCCGTATCTATGCGGAATTCTATGCGCCCGAAAAGAAGACGTTTCCCGCCGTCATGATCCTCTTCGAGGCGGGGAAGCCGTTCGACAGGGAGTTTGTGCGCCGCTTCACGGGGCGGGGATACGGCGTCCTCTGCGTGGACTACTGCGGGGACAAGGGAACGCAGGAGCCCTGCACCGTCTATCCCTCCGATGTGGATTACGGCAACTATGCCCGTGCGGGCAGGCACATGACCAACGTCGATACCGACGTTTCGGAAACGAGCTGGTACGAATGGGCGGCGGTCGCAAGGTATGCCTATCAGTACCTTTCCACCCGTCCCGAAGTGACCTCGGTCGGGGCGGTCGGCCTCAGAACGGGGGGAGAGATCCTCTTCAAGGTCGTGCCCTATGAGCCTTTTTCGTGCTTTGTTTCCGTCTGTGCGGCGGGCTGGCTCGCCTACGGCGACATGGAGCGGTTCGGCGACGTTTCGTCCCATTCCTTTGACGACGAACAGCACCGCTTTATCGCGGGCCTCGATTCCCAGAGCTATGCGCCCTATATCAAGTGCCCCGTCCTGCTCCTCTCCGCCATCAACGACAGAAAATACAACTACGAGCGCGTCTACGATACCTTCTGCCAGATCGGGCGGAATGTGGAGAAGGCGATCCTCTTCTCCGCACACGGGAACGGCCTCATCGGCGCGCATTCCTTCCGCGATATCGAACTCTTTTTGGATAAATATCTCAAGGGGGATCCCGCCTTTATCTCCAAGCCCATCGACATCTCCATCAAGGGGAACGAAAGGGAGGAGCTCGTGGCGGAAGTCCTCTTCGACAGGGGAGGGGAACTCAAGGACTTCGGCGTCTTTTATACCGAAAAATTGGCGGGGAGCCGCGCCCGCGACTGGACGCGCGTCCTCGGGAAGAAGGAGGACGTGAAGGAGGGCGTGGGGATTGTTCCCGTCAGCCTGTACAGGGGCTGCAAAAAGGCGCTCGTCTATGCCTTTGCGAGCTATGCAAACGGCTTCTCCGTGACTTCAAAGATCCTCGAATTCACGGTGGAGAAGGAATATATCAACACCCGTCTTGCCTCCCGCGTCATCTATACGAATGCGGACGGGAGAAGCGGCTTTACAGGGTATTGCCTCGGCGCAAAGTCCATTGCGGACTGCTTCCATGCCGAAAACGAAACGGATGTGCGGGTCCTCCCCGGTTACGGCGGGATCAAGGGCATCACCTCGGAATTCGGCATGATCTCCTACCGCGTGGGGGAGGAGGGGTACGAGGCTCCGCCCTCCGCCTCCTTCGGCTTCGACGCATGGTGCGAGGAGAAGAGTACTCTCCGCGTCACCTTCTTCCGCAGCGACAGCGACAAGGGATATACCTGCGAAGTGCACATCGACGGCGGCGGAAAGTGGAAAAATATCCTCCTCGACGCGAGCGATTTCAAGCAGGAGGGGGGCCAGAACCTCGGCGATTTTGCGGGGGTGCACTCTGTCATGTTTGCGAGCGAGGGGCAAGTCCTCATCAATAACGTCCTATGGTTTTGAGCGATTTAAAGGCGGGAGCCGTCATCGAAACAAAAAAACCGCATGCCTGCGGCGGGGTGCGGTGGAAGATCTTGCGCGACGGCGCAGACAGAACGGTCAAATGCCTCACCTGCGGGAGGATCGTCGTGCTCCTTCCCGATGAGCTCTTAAAGCGGACCCGCCGCACGGTGGAGGCGGAGGCATGACGCGCCCTATCCTTCTGGCGGGAGAGGAAAAGAGAAAATTCTCAATTTTTTCGGTGATCTTTTCCGTGCTCGTCATTCTCATCATCGCGCTGTTTCTGTTTGAACTGTGGTTCCTGCGGCGCTTTACGCCCGTGAACGTGGACGGGCCGTCCATGAACATGACCCTCAAAGACGGCGACTGGCTGTACGCCGATTCTAAGGCGGTGGCAGAACGGGAAGATATCGTCATCATCGACGTGCATGATTACAAGAACGAGTACGGCCATGCGCTCTTTCAGGACGGCGGGGTCCCCATCACCTACATCATCAAGCGGGTGATCGCCCTCGAGGGGGACGAGATCTACGCGAGTGACAATCAGGTCTTTCTCAAAAAGCAGGGGGAAACGGAATTTCAGCTCCTCGCGGAACCGTATGCCTACTATGAACCGACGGGCATGAAGCTGAATTTCTCTCCCGTCACCGTCGGAGAGGGGGAAATGTTCGTCATGGGCGATAACCGCCTCAACAGCCACGATTCCACCGAAGTCGGGACCCTCTATGTGGAGGACATTACGGGCGTCGTACCCGATTGGGCGGTAAAAAATAAGGAATTGATCGGGAAGTGGGAAAATTTTCGTGATATTTTCCGCAGCTGAAACCGAAAGTAAATAAGGAGAATGGATTCATATGGTAAGAGTTACAACAGACAGCACATGCGATCTGGGCGTCTACGGCGCAGAGCGGGGGATCGAGATCATGCCGCTCTCCGTCATTTTGGGGAGCGATACCTATCGGGACGGCGTGACGATCTCCCCGAAGGACATCTTCGACTATGTGGCAAAGACGGGGGTCCTTCCCAAGACGTCCGCGCCGAGCATCGGGGATTATGAGGAATTCTTCGCAAAATTTGTGGATGCGGGGGACACCGTCATCCACCTCGATATTTCGGCGAAGTCCTCTTCCTCCAACGAGCATGCCGCGGCGGCGGCCAAGAAGTTCGGCGGGAAAGTTTTCGTCGTCGATACCAAGGCGCTCTCTTCGGGGCAGGGGCTCCTCGTCATGAAGGCATACGATCTTTTACAGCAGGGCATGAGCGCCGAAGAGGTCGTCGAAAGGGTGAACGCGCTCCGTCCCAAGGTCAATACGTCCTTCATTCCCGACAGGCTCGACTATCTCTATAAGGGGGGCAGGTGCTCCCGCATGACGATGTACGGGGCGAATCTCTTGAAGATCCACCCGCTCATCGAGATGGACGACGGCCAGCTCGTCCCCGGGAAGAAGTACCGCGGCAGCATGGAAAAGTGCATCACCGCCTAT
>CANQUY010000102.1 GCA_947627125.1 uncultured Clostridia bacterium | reverse complement strand
ACATACCCCTTCTCCTTCATGAACGGGAGCGTTCCTGCGGAGCAGACCCCCTGCTACCTCGGCTGGACGAACGGCGAAACGCACAGGGTCATTTTGGAAAATCTCGACCGCGCTCCCCTCTACAACGGACAGATCTCCTCGACGGGCCCCCGCTATTGTCCCTCCATCGAAACCAAGGTCGTCCGCTTTGCCGACAAGGCCCGCCACCAGCTCTTTTTGGAGCCCGAGGGGGCGGACACGACGGAAGTGTATGTGCAGGGCCTCTCTACCTCCCTCCCCCACGATCTGCAGAGGGAAATGTACAGAACTGTAAAGGGGCTTGAACATTGTGACATTGTCCGCTACGCCTACGCCATCGAGTATGACTGTATCGACACGCTCGACCTTCTCCCCACGCTCGAATTCAAGAGGGTGGAAGGGCTCTACACGGCGGGGCAGATCAACGGCACGAGCGGCTATGAGGAAGCGGCGGCGCAGGGGCTCATGGCGGGGCTGAATGCCTCGCTCAAGCTCCGCAATATGCCCCCTCTTGTGCTTCGGCGGGATGAAGCGTACATCGGCGTTCTCATCGACGATCTCGTCACCAAGGGCACCGAGGAGCCCTACCGCATGATGACGTCCCGTGCGGAATTCCGCCTCTCCCTCCGACAGGACAATGCCGACCTCAGGCTCACCGAATACGGACATGTGTGCGGGTTAGTCACCGAGGAGCGGTACATGGTATACCGAAATCGCGTGGAGCTGAGGGATTCGGTCATGGGTACCCTGAATCAGAGGGCCGAACGGGGGATCGCGGACATGGTGGTCACAAAACACGGCGATCCGCCCCTCACTGTGGGCGTCACCTATGCGGACCTCATCCGCCGCGGCATTCCCCTCTCCGAGATCCGCGAGGCGTTCGGGATCCTACAGGATACCCCCAAGGATGTCCTGCTCTCCTGCGAAACGGAGATCAAATACGAGGGCTATTTAAAGCGTGCGGCGGCCGAGGCGGAACGGGCGCGGCGCATGGAGGAAAAGCCCCTGCCGCCCGATTTGGACTACGCAAAAATCCAGGGTCTGCGGCTCGAAGCGCGGGAGAAGCTCAATAAGATCAGGCCCTTGAGCCTCGGGCAGGCGGAGCGCATTTCGGGCGTTTCCCCCGCCGACATCGCCGTGTTGATGGTATATTTGACTTTACAAAAGTAAGGAGATAAGGACGGCTTCGGTCGCGGCGTCATGCTGAGAAGGGGAGTTGTACGAAGTCTACGGAAGTCGTACCGAAGCATCTCGCCGCATAGTATACGCCCCGCGAGATTCTTCGGGTTAGTTCCTCAGACTTCGTTCCTACTCCGTTTCTCAGAATGACGCGGGGCGGGTTAGTTTCTCAGACTTCGTTCCTATTCCGTTGCTCAGAATGAGCGGTTCCCTCGGCTCCCCTACAAGGGGAAGCGAGCCTCGGCGTCCCTATAGGAGAAATAAAAAAACAACGGCAGTGGCTGCCGTTGTTTTTTTGTACTGTTATGCCGTTATTCAACGTCGGAGGGAGGATCCTGTTCGCCCTCGGCGGGTTCTGCTTCCACTGCGGGAGTTGCCTTCTTCTTGGGTGACCAGAAGAAGAACAGCGCGCATGCACCGATGCCGAGCAGGAGCACAATGTCTACGATCGCCCACAGCGACACGAAGAGCGGCGAGAACGGCGCGGCCGTTGCCGTCTGCGATTCCTGCCCCGAGGTATACAGCGTGTCGAGATAAGTGTAGAGAATGCCCTTGACGGACTGCCTTGCCGCATACTCCTCGCCTGCGCCGTCGAATTTAATGTCTGCCGCCGAGCTGGAATTGCTGAGCCACATATTGTTGCCCGCTTTCATGGCACGGCCGTAGTTATTCATGTAGGGCTGGCCCCAGTCGGTGATGACGGAGCCCTTGAAGCCCCACTCCTCGCGGAGCATGGTGGTGAGGAGCGCATGGTTGTAGCCCGCCCAGACTGCGCCGACGCAGTTGAATGCCGACATCATTGCGTTTGCGCCGCCCACTTTCACAGCGATCTCAAACGGTTTGCAGTAGTTCTCGCGGAGGTTCTGTTCGGTGGTCCATTCGTACCACTCGTTGGAGTTCTGTCCGCTCTCGGCGAGGGCAAAGTGCTTCAGATAGCAGTAGACGTTTTCGTCCTTGGCGCCCTTGATGGTCGCCGCGGCCATGTAGCCCGAGAGCCTGCCGTCCTCGCTGTAGTACTCATAGTTACGGGAGTTGTAGGGGGAACGGTGCAGGTTGACGCCGGGCGCATACCAGCCCTGCACGCCCATCGAGGTGCCGATGAGCCCCTGCGCACGGCCGATATTGTACATGAGGTCTGTATTCCACGAGCAGCCCGAGAGAGTTTCTGCGGGGAAAATGGGGAACGACGTCATCGTGTTCGCATCGACGACGTTGTTGTTGAAGCCCGCGGGGCCATCCTTATCCGCATTGCGGGGTTTCCCGATGGATTCGAGCGCGATCGTCTGGAATCCGCTCATGCCGATGAGGTTCTTGATATCGTCCTTGGTGAGCTGGTTGATAAGTTCATTCCAGGTTTCTTCGTTCATCTCCTCGTCGTCCGAGAAGAGGAAGTCAAACAGCCATGTCTGCGTCACGAGCTCAACTTTTTCTGTGCCGTTGAGCTGAGCCAATGTGGCGGGCGTGCCGTTTTCGTCGAGCGCCATGATGGCATAGATGGGAGTATCGCCGTACTTATATTGTGCGACTTCGTCCTTGATCGCCTGCGTTTCATAGCCGTCATAGGCGTAACTCTTTGCAGCGCTCGCCGCGGAATTCGCTCCGCCGACGGTCGCCGTCGCAGTTTCATAGTTGGCGAAATGATTCGCGCGGGAGAGATAGGTCACGCCGCCGTTGACGCCCTTGCTGCCGTCGATGGGCATGTTCGCATAGGCGGTGTCCCCCGTGAAGAGGTTCTCCACCTTCGTCCCCGTGACGGGGTCGTTCTCGAACTTGATGCCGTTGGTGGAGTGGAGGGAGATCTGCTCGCCGTCGAAGGGAGTGTGAGCGTTCTGCATGAGCTTGATATCGCACTGGCCCTTGTCGATCTCATAGCCCGTGAAGCTGTTCTTGTTCTTGTCGTAATCGTCGTAGGAGGCCAAGTCGTAGGAGGTGAAGGTGAGCTTCACGTCCTCCTCTTCGCCTGCCTCAAGGAGCTTGGTCTTGCCGAATGCAAGGAGATTGATGCTCGCCTTCTCGATACCGCCCTCGATGTATTCGGGGGTGAAATAGAGCTGAACGACCTCCTTGCCCGCACGCTCGCCCGTGTTCTTGACGTGGACGGTGACGGTGTAAGTCCCCGTTTCGGAGATCTCGTCGCCATCGGAGACCTTCTTTCCGTCGAGCTCAAAGCTCTTGATGGTCTGCTCGAAGGAGGTGTAGCTGAGCCCATAGCCGAAGGGGAACTGGACGACTTTGCTGTAATCATAGCCGCTGAGGCCCGCCGCTGCCGCCGTTTCGTACCACTTGTAGCCCATATAGATGCCCTCTTTGTAGGCGATATTGTTCGTCATGCCCACATTGTTATAGGTGGAGCTGAAGTCCTGCCAGTTGTAGGCAAACGTGTCGTTGAGCCTGCCCGAGGGGCTGATCTCGATCTCGTTTTCGTCTGCGTCGAGCTTGCTGCCGTAGAGGAGATTGGGGATCGCCATGGCGCCCGACTGCCCTGGGATGCCGACGTAGAGGCATGCCTTGATATTGTCGTACTCCTCGAGGAATTTGAGCTCGAGGGGATTTGTCGTGTTGAGAAGGACGGTGACGGTGAAGCCATTCTCCTTCAAAGCGTTGAACATTGCCTTTTCCTCGTCGGTGAGCCTGAGGAAGGAGCCGTTGGTGTACTTGCCGATGCTCTTGAGCTCCGAGCCGCCGCCGTTCTCTGCGCCCCAACGGGAGAGCACGACGACCGCTTTCTCGGAATAGTTCTTCGCGCTCGACATGAGCTCACTCGTATAGAAACTTGCAGAGGGGTTATAGAGGCTCTCCACAACGTTCGCGCCCGTGGAACCGCGGTCGCGATAGTCGGCGTCGGGCCTCTGCTCGCTGTCCAATTCAGTCTGATTGCTGATCGAATGATGCGCCTTTGCGTCGCTTTCATAGGCCGCCGTCAGATCTGTGTTGTATTCGAACCCATTCTTCTTGAACGCTTCGGTGAGCGTAACGCGCTTGGGCTTTTCTGCGGTAATGTTGGTGCCGCCGCTGCCGCCGCCGACGAGCAGGAATCCCCCGTCCGTCGCGCCCCAACCGAAGAGGTTGACCTTATCGGAAGCGGCGAAGGGCAGATAGTTGTCCTCATTCTTCAAGAGAACAACGCCGTCCTCGGCAACGTCCTGTACGACCTTGTCGGCATAGTCCGTCGCCTCGCCCGTGACCTCATTCTCCACGTTGGAAGAATCGGCATACCCGCCGAAGTACCCGTGGAGAAGGGGCGCCTGCCATTGCAGAATGATATTTCCCGCAATGAAAATGCCGAGGAGCAGGACCGCCACTACGGTGAGCACGATCTGCTTCGCGCCGAATTTGATTTTCATAGTTTCCTCCTTTTTCCCATTTTAAAAAAGCACATTGGGGCGGCGGAAAACCGCCGCCCTTCTGTGGCACAGCGCAAAAAGTTGCGCCGAAATTATTTGCTTATGGCCTCATTCCACTTCAGACCCGAAATGGTGACCGTGACTGCATCGGACATGCCGGGAAGCTGAATATCCGCCGCCCAGGGAGCCTTATCCTCAAGCGCATTCGTCGCAAGGGTGAAGATGTGCTCGACCTGCGTCTGCTGTCCCGCTTTCAATTCAACGTTCTTGCCGTTCACCGTGATGGTCATATCCTTCGTTGCGGTGACGGTGAAGCTGATCTTGTACGTCTTGCCTGCGGTAAGCTGGGAGTTCGCATAGAAGAGCTGCACGCTGTAGCCCACATCTCCGCCCTGATAGCCGAGGGTGATGGTGTTGTTCTCGTAGGTGTGGGTGTTGAGCGTGACAACGCTGCCGCAGTTCCAGCTCGTATCCTGCACATACCAGTACATGAAGGTGTCGAGTGCGTGAGCGGCGTCGTTTTTGCCCGAGTTGACCATTTCGGTCGTGCTGGGAAGGATATCCTCGCCGTAGGTGTAATCACTGGGATCTGCAGGCTTTGTGGGTTCCTGCGTTTCGCCCTCGATCTTCCAATTTGAAACGGTCACATCGGCCGCTTTGACGTTGGTGAAGTTCCCTTCGCTCTCAAAGGTGCCCATGATTATGGAAAGCGTTGAAGAAGCTACCTCTGCTTTGGTGATTGTGAGCGTGCGCTCCACGCCCGCCTTGAATTCTTCGACCTGCCCGCAGACACGAATCGTGCAATCCACGCTGACCTTGATGGTGAGGGTGATCTTGTACTCATTGCCCGTGACAGCGCCGGGAAGTTTATAGAAGAGCTGGACGCCTGCGCCGTAAATATCGTCGCCCGTGGAGGTATAAGCGAAGTGAATGGTCTTTTCCTCTTCATTGATCGAGCGTTCATTCATCGTGACGGTCGCCCCGTTCCAATTCTGGTCCCACCAGAGATAGAATGTGCCGGGGTGATCGACTGCGTCTTTTTCGCCGCCCTCAAGCAGGGTCCCGGGAGGGGTCACATACTTCGTCCAAGTGATATTCTTGAGTTCAAATGTGCCCTCTGCAAGCACGGAGATCGTGGTATTATAATCATTATGCTCTACGTCGGGTTCGCCGAACTGGATATTCATGGAGAGCCCGTCTGCGCCCGTACCTTCAACATAGGTGACTTCGATCGAGTTATCGCCCTCAACGAGGTCAAACATCTTGGCGTTGATGCGGATCTTGCCCGCGAGCGGCGAGTTGAGGGTGAAGGTGAGGGTGTACTGCGCCCCCGCCGTGAGTGCAGGATTCTTGTAGAAGATCTGCACGGAGTACCAGTTCACATTGCCTGCATACTTGAACGTAATGTTGCCGTCATTGTACGTTGCCGTTTCGACGGTCGCGCCGTCCTGAAGGGAATAATAGTAGGTGTCGGTAAGGTCGGCCTTTGCCGCGGCGGCGCTACCCTCTTTCAGATTATAGGTGACGGGGCCGTGATCGACCGTGTAGGCCTGCCCCTGCGACCAAGCGGAATCGCCGTACCGCTTGTCGGTGCCGTTGGCGCGGATGCGGAGTTCATACTCGCCGTTCGGCCACTTCGCATCGTCGATGGTAGCCGTCTTTTCGGTGACGGTGAAGGAGCGGACGGGATCGGCGTCAACCGCGGCTTCCTTCTCGAAGAGGCCGATGGTGTAGCTCTTCACGCCTGCCTTGTTGGGGTCGGTAATGGTGACGTTCTTGCCGCTCACGGAAGCGGTCGGAGCGGAGAGCTTGGTAGCTTCCTTCGCCGGCGTCCACTTGAGGTCGGAGATCGTGAACTCGACTTCGCCCGTGACGCAGGTGCGAGAACTCACGGAACCGAACTGCATATAGAATGCGGGATAAAGAATCGCGCTGTAATCGTCAGACGCGTGGATGACGCCGTCATCTGCGTGCAGGAACACGACGTCCGTGATCGTGTTG
>CANQUY010000101.1 GCA_947627125.1 uncultured Clostridia bacterium | reverse complement strand
CGCTTAGGCAGGGTGACCCTGCCACGCGCAGTGATCATATTCGCCCCACCCCCTGCCCCCTCCCACGGAGGGGGTAAGGAAAATCTTATATGCAATACGTCTTAATGACGAGCGGGAGAAGTTCGCGGATGGAGCGGAGAGTCATGCGGTAGACGTCGATGCCTTGGCCGTAGGGGTCGGGGATATCCTTCCCCGCAAGGGCATAGAAGCTCGTCGTGTTCGGCCGCGCGATATGCGAGCGCTGGCTCTCCGTCATGCAGATGACAAGATACGCCTCTTCGAGCATCTTCTCGGTCAGCTGTCTCGGCCTGAAGGTCTTATTCACGGAGATCCCCGCCTCGGTGAGCGCCTGCAAGCTTTCGGGCGTGATCGCCCCTCCCACGTCCGCATGCAATCCCGCGGATGCGACGACATACCCCGAGATCTTGCGGCGGCGAAGTTCCTTGCGCAGAGCGGCTTCCGCCATGGGAGAACGGCAGGTGTTTCCCGTGCAGACAAAGAGTATTTTCTTTTTGGGTTCAGCTTTCTTCCATTCCATGTTCCGCTCCGAAGGCGCGGCGCATCCTGTTGAGAACGCCCGCCATGCACCCATCCCGTGCCCTTGGCTCGATGCCGACAAGAAGGGTCGCGCAGCCCTCTCCCTTTCTCAGAAGGGCATACAGCCGCTGTGCCATGACCGTCCCCGTGGCGCCGAGTTCGAGAATATCATACCCCGCAAGCTCCCTTGCGGCATCGCTGTCACAGAGGATACAGGGGGAACCCCCCGCCTCTTTCTCTTCCAGATATGCCCTCTTTGCCCCATCGACCTCTGTAAAATACGCCGTGCGGCAACGGGGGGAGTAGTGTTTATATGCCATGCCCGGGCTCTTGGGCCTCTCTCCCGTCTGCGCCCGGTAAACTTTACAATCCCCCGCGACGGATGAAATCATCTCCCTCGTCACAAGCCCCTCGCGCAGGATCTGAGGGACATCTCCCGTGCAGTCGAGCACGGTGCTCTCAATGCCCCCACTGCATGCGCCGCCGTCGAGAATGAGCGGGATGCTGCCATTGAAACCTCTCCAAGCACGTCTCGCCGTGACGGGCGAGACGTGCTTGGAGAGGTTCGCGCTCGGCGCCGCGATGGGCAAATCCACTTCTTTGAGAAATGCCTGTGCCGTGGGTGACGAGGGGACGCGGATGGCGAGGGTGTTGAGCCCGCAGGAGACGTACTTTGACACCTTCCCCGTGGACGGGTAGACCATGGTGAGGGGGCCGGGGAGATATGCGCTCCTCAGCGCCGCCGCGTAGGGCGGCTCACTGTCAATGAGGGAAGAAATGTCGTATTCCCGATGGACATGGACGATGAGCGGATTGTCGGCGGGCCTGCCCTTGAGGGCAAAAATTTTCAGGACGGCCTCATCCGAGAAGGCGTTTGCGCCGAGGCCGTACACCGTCTCGGTGTGGAAGGCGACGACTTCCCCCTCTTCGATATATCTCTTCGCGAGGACAAATCGCCCGCGAAAGGAAGCGTTTGCGATCTCTGTTCTCATGGTCTATTCGTCGTCGATGGGGATATCCGACTCGCCGAACGCCTCTTCCGCGGTGGGATTGCGCCCAAAATCGGGCTTTTTGCCATATTCGGGCGCCTCGGTGGGCTCTCCCTGCGCCTCGACGTCCACAAATTTGGTCTGTTCGCCGAGGAAGCGGAGCTGGATCCTGCCGAGCGACCCGTTTCTGTGCTTTGCGATAATGAGTTCCGCCGCCCCCTTGACGATGTTCCCCTTGGCGAGCTCCTCGGGCGTCGCCGTGACATCGGGACGGTTGATGAACATGACGATGTCGGCGTCCTGCTCGATGGCGCCCGACTCCCTGAGGTCGGAGAGCTGGGGCTCCTTGGTGAGGATGCGGCGAAGCTGGGAGAGGGCGATGACGGGGACATTCAGCTCCTTGGCCATGATCTTGAGGTCACGGGTGATGGAAGCGATCTCCTGCTGTCTGTTCTCCGTGTTCGATTTCCCACCCCCTTCCATGAGCTGGATATAGTCGATCATGACAAGGTCGAGGCCCCCTTCGCTCGCGGCAAGGCGGCGGCACTTGGAGAGGATCTCGGCGGGAGTCACGCGGGAGCTGTCGTCGATGAAGACCTTGCTCTTTCTGAGTTTATCGCTCGCGCGCATGAGATTTTTCCAATCCTGTGCGGAGAGTTTGCCCGAGAGCGCCTTCTCCATGCTCACGCCCGCATAGGCGCAAAGCAGCCTCTGCACGATCTGCACGCGGGGCATTTCGAGGGAAAATACCGCCGCGACTTTGTCCTTTCTCAGGCAAACGTTCTCGACGATGTTCATGGCGAGCGAGGTCTTGCCCATGCCCGGACGGGCGGCGATGACGATGAGGTCGGACTTTTGCAGACCGTTGGTGATCCTGTCGAGGTGACGAAAGCCCGTCTCAAGCCCGCGATAGGCATTAGGGTCATGCTGGATGGACTCGAACTTGGTGATGACATCCTCGATGACATCGCCGTCCGAGAGGCCCGCAAGAGACCCGCTGTCTTCCCGCTTGGAGATGTCATAGACGCGCTTCTCGGCAAAGGAGATGGCGTCTCTGTCCTCGGGGCTCTTCATGCTATTCTCGATGATCTCCTTCGCCGCGCCGATGAGGAAGCGATTGACCGCGTCGCGGCGGACGATGGAAAGATATTGCTTATAATTTGCCGCGCTCGGCGTGAGATAGGAGAGCTCGGTGATGGCCTGCAAGCCCCCTGCACGGTCGAGAGTGCCGTTGAGCTCCAATCTGTCCGTGAGGGTGACGAGATCCACCGTCTGACGGCTTGCATAGATCTCCTTCATGGCGGTGAGCACAAGGCGATGCCCCTCGTCATAGAATTCTTCCTCGCGAAGGGTCTCGAGAAGCTCCGATTGAATGCTCTCGTCGAGCAAAACGCACCCCAAAAGGGCACGCTCCGCGTCTAAATTGTGCGGCATTTGATTGTTTGGCATGTTGTACCTCTTGATGTGTTGTGGACGCCCCACCCCCTTTGCCCCCTCCCACGGAGGGGGCAATTATGGGAGCTCTCCCGCGGAGTTATAAGGCTTAGCAGAGGGATTCGAATTCGGTGAGGGCGGACTTGAATTCTTCCATGGCGGCGGCAAATGTCTCCTCTTTGGTGAGGTCCGCGCCTGCGATCTTGAGAAGGGACACGGGGTCCGTGGAGCACCCGCCCGAGAGGAATTTCTTGTACTCCTTGACGGCGCTCTCCCCCTCCTTGAGGATCCTGTTGGCGATGCAGATGGCGGCGGTGATGCCCGTCGCATACTTGTACACATAGAAGGAGCGGTAGAAGTGCGGGATACGCGCCCACTCAATCGCGATATTATCGTCATGGACGACCGCGGGGCCGTAGTACTTTTTGTTGAGCTCCAAATAGAGCGCGGAGAGATTGTCCTTGTTGAGGGGCTCGCCGCTCTCCGCCATCTCATGCGCCCTCTCCTCGAATTCCGCAAACTGCGTCTGGCGGAAAAGGGTCGTTCTGACCATATCCATGAAGTAGTTGAGGAGATATTTTTTGAGTTTTTTGTCCTCCGTCGTCTTTAAGAGGTACTTCAGAAGCAGAACTTCATTGACGGTGGAGGCGACTTCGGCGACGAAGATCCTGTAGTCGGACTTGACGAACGGCTGGTTCTTATTGGAATAGTAGGAATGGAGGGAGTGTCCCATCTCGTGCGCGATCGTGAACACGTCGTGCGTCGTCTTTTGATAGTTCAAAAGCACATAGGGATGGCAGCCGTACATGCCGATGGAATAGGCGCCGCCCTTCTTCCCCTCCGTTTCGCAGACATCGATCCAGCCCCCATCTCTGCCCTGCTTCAAGAGGGAAATATACTCCTCTCCGAGGGGAGAAAGCCCCTTTAAGACGAGCTCCCAAGCCTCTTCATAGCTGAGTTTGAGCTCGGCGTCCTCCACGAGGGAGGGATAGATATCGTACATATACATTGTATCGAAGCCCATCACCTTCTTTCTGACTTCCATGTAGCGGTGCATGAGCGGGGTTCCCTTGTTGACACAGGCGACGAGGTTGTCGTACACCTTCTTATCGACGTCCTCCTCGAACATTGCCCTCTGGATGCAGCTCTCGAAGCCGCGGGCTTCCTTGTAAAAGATATCTGTCTTAACGTTGCCCGCATAGGTCGCGGCGAGGGTGCCGAGGATCTTGCGGTAGGCGGAATAGTACTTCTCGTACACTTCCTTGCGCTTGGCGCGGTCGCTCCCGTTGACGATGACGGAATACATGCCGTGGGAGAGTTTGACCTCCTTCCCCTCATATTCCATCGTGGGAAGGTCGAGTTCGGCGTTGTCGAGCATCTCGAACACGTCGTTCGGGACCTCCATCGCCTCCCCCGAGAGCGCGAGGATGCGTTCCTCCTTCTCGGAAAGCACATATTTCTTCCGCGCGATGAAGCGGCCGATCATGTAGTCGTAATCCTTGAAGCGTTCGTCCTTCAAAAATCCCTTCAGCGTCCCGTCGTCGAGGGCGGAGATCTCGGGGTCGGCAAAGGAAGTTTCCGCCGCGAGCCGTACGTTGAGGCTCATGACCTTGCCGAGATAGGAGGCGTATTTCGTTTCGCGGACGTCCTCGTCATGCTTTAAGAAGGCATAGAGGTAGACCTTCAGAAACTGAACGGTGAATTCCTCCTCCGCCTTGAAGAAGGCGAGGATATTTTCGGCGCTGTTGAGCGTGCCGCGGTACTTTGCGAAATCGACCGACTTTTCGAGGGCGGAGAACGCCTCTTCCCATGCCTCATCGCTTGCGAACACATCGCCCGTGCGCCATTTGTAGTTTGCCTGTACGTCCTTTCTTTCCATATTGATCAAAGCTCCTTTTGAGTTTCTAAAATTTCATAGGCGAGAAGGAGATTCCCCTGCGAAACAAAGCGCACAAGGTCCCCCTCCTGAAAGGGAGGAAATTCCTTTTCCCCGTCCACATAGATCTGGCGGATCATGGTTTCCTCCTTCTTGATATTCTTGATCTCAAACGTGGCGACGTTGACGTCAACGCCGTCGCGCACGATCCAATCCTCTATCCCCGCAAAGGGAACGCAGGAATTTTCCTTCAGCCCCACCGAGATGAACTTGAGCATCCTGACATAGCTATTGCACCGCTTGAAGCAGATGCCCATAAAGGGAAAGGCAAAGATGATATAGAGAGATACGAGCACGCAGCTCACCGCGATCATCCACGGGCCGTTGGGGTCCTTGTAGGGAAGTTGGGAATAGAGCACGAAAAAGGTCACGACGCCCGCAAGGACCGCAGCCGTCACGCTCAGAAAGACCGCGAGATATTTCCGCCTCTGCATGACCGCATCATACAGATCTTCATCGCTGTAGAGATAGGTCATACTTACTCCGCAATGAAGAGCACGCCGAGCGTATTCCTGCCGCAGTGGCCCGTGATGACGGAACCTGCGACCGTTTCGAGCACGGCGTCAAAGTTAAAGAGCTCGCCGACCTGCTTTTTTGCAACTTCCACCAATTCCGCGTCCGCGCTACTGTGCGTGATGAAGCAGCGGGTCCTGTCGTACTTCGGATACCTCTCGGCAAGGTCGCGGATATAGGCGGTGATGCACTTGAATCCGTCAGTGACGTAGCTTTCGCTAACGAATCAGGCACAGACGGTATTATTCACGTAAGCCCGTTTACTTGCATGCCCGAAATTATGTCCCAAAATATATTTCCGTCAATGAGAGAAAATTGTGAAATACCCATTTTAACATTAATTCTGGATGAACAGACAGGAAAAGCAGGCTACATCACAAGACTTGAAGCCTTTGTGGATTTAATGCGCAGAAGAAAACTTTATAAACAAAAAAAGAAAGATTTTTCTGCTACCTATAATAAAATATATAAACAAACAAAGGAAAAAATCGATTAATGAATATCCTTTTCACTAATTTGACAATGTATTTAAAATATAATATTATTTAAAAAACTAATTTTTGGGGAATTTTATATATATGCAGCCTTGCCGATATGTTTTTGAAGAAATCAGATTTGATATGGATGCAATTTTTTCTTGCTGTAACAATGTAAGGGGATTATATGTTCCGGTTTCTCATAAGACAAATGTTAATAAAGTTATGGAAGATTATTTTAATAAGGCAAATAAAATACTAAACGGAATACCCACAGAAAATGAATGCGAAGGCTGTTATAAATTAACAAAAGAATTTTTAGATGAACATTGTAATGATGTAGTCGGCACAAAAATTAAAACCATTAATATTTGTAACTGGAGACATTGTAATTTAGACTGTATATATTGCGTATACAGATATGAAAAAAATAACAGGAGTCATTATCATATTCTTCCATATCTTAAATGGCTAAAGGACAATAATAAATTGGCAAATAATTTTAAAATAGCATTCGGCGGCGGCGAACCAGGTGTTTTAAAAGATACGGATAAAATTTTACGCTGGGCTAAAAATAATATTGCTCCAAACTCATTTATCTCCATAATGTCTAATATGATAATTTTCAAAAATTCATATAAACAATTACTTAAAGAAGGT
>CANQUY010000100.1 GCA_947627125.1 uncultured Clostridia bacterium | reverse complement strand
GATGATATAATGAATATCAAGATTTGTACCCTTTTCAGCCATTTTGTGTGGATAAAGAGGGCAGCAAATCAAAATTCATAAGGAGAAAGCAACAATGAAAGGCAAAAAGCGCATATCTCTGCTTGCAGTCCTCGTGTGCATGTTCGCCCTCGTGTTCTCGCTCGCGCTCATGAGCGCATGCGGCGACGGCAGCGGCAACGTCACTAAAGAAACTGCGGACGGCGCAACGTGGTACTACGGCGCCTCGGCTCCCGCGGCAACGCTGGGGGATGAGGGGGATTACTATCTCGACACCGAAACCCTTGCAAGCTACGTCAAGACGGGTACGAATTGGAGGGCGGCCGAAAAGGACGAAACGGGTACTTGGTTCTACGGCGAAAACGCTCCCTTGGACACCGTCGGCATTGAGGGAGATTTCTATCTCAACCTCAAGACGGGAGCCCTCTATCACAAGAGCTCGGCGGGCTGGGGAGATTCCATTCTCACCTTCAAGGGCGAACAGGGCGAAAAGGGCCGCGACGGCGTCCTTTGGTTCTCGGGCGATAAGGACCCCAAGGCTACGGACCCTCTGCTCAAGGACGCCTTCAAAGGCGATTTCTACCTCAACACCACTGATTTCACCGTCTGGCAGCTCGACAGCACAAATACATGGACCAAGCTCGGCTCCATCAAGCCCGACGACGGCGCAGCAGGCAAGGACGGCGTAAACGGCAAGTCTGCCTATGAACTCTACGTCGAAGAGTATAAGAAAGACCACGAAGATGACAACTATATGTCGCAGGAAGATTGGCTCGCAAGCCTCAAGGGTGACAAGGGTGAAACCGGCGAACGGGGCGAAAAGGGTGACGAAGGCGACAAGGGCGCAACCGGCGATAAAGGTGACAAGGGTGAACCCGGTACCAACGGCACCGACGGCAAATCGGCCTATGAGCTCTACGTCGAGCAGTACAAGGCAGAGCACGAAGGTAGCGAAGATGGTTTGCTGAATGAGAAAGAATGGCTCGAGAGTCTCAAGGGCAAAGATGGCACCAATGGGACGAATGGCCAAGACGGACAAGATGGTGTTCCCGGCAAGGACGGTCAAGATGGTCAGGACGGCGAAGACGGCAAGTCGGCCTATGAGCTCTACGTCGAGCAGTTCAAAGCGGATGAGAGCAACGCAGGGAAAGAGCCTCTATCTCTCGAGGCATGGCTTGCAAGCTACAACGGCACAGACGGGTTGAGCGCGTTCGAGATCTATAAGAAATATCATCCTGAATTTGAGGGCGACGAGCAAGCATGGCTTGCAAGCCTCAAGGGCGACAAGGGTGATCCGGGCGAGGATTCCGTGCACTTCTATAACGGCGACGGCGAACCGAGCAAGGAGATCACAGAGAAAGCGGTCGAGGGCGACCTCTACGTCGGCCAGTTCGACGGAACCGACGGCAAGGGTTCAGGCTCTATTCTCTATCGGTATATCAATGGGAAGTGGGTCCCGATCATGGAGAGCATGACGCAGCCCGGCACGATCTCTATCTACTCTCTTGAAAAGCTCATCGAATTCAGTAAGCTCGTTGCGGCCGGGAAGATCGCCGACGGAGTGGAGGTCCATCTCAAGACAGATATCGACTTTAACGAGGCAGAGGGCGTGAGCCTCAAGGCCCGTGCGGCGGCGCGCACGATCGTTTGGACGCCCATCGGTACGGAAGCTCATCCTTTCAACGGCAAATTCTACGGCGAGGATCACACCATTTCCAATTTCACAATCGAAGTCGCCGCAGACAATGTCGCAGGATTCTTCGGTAAGGTCAACGGTGCGACGATTCAGGATCTCCACTTTAAGAACGTTTCCGTCACAGCCACGGGCGAGGGTGCATACGGGGCAGTCGTTGCTGGCCAGACGAGCGGGACTGTCACCATAACCAATGTCACCGTCTCGGGCGGCACCGTCGAGGCGAAGGATGAGAACGCCAAAGTCGGCGGGCTTGTGGGTAAGGTCGAAAGCGGCACCGTCACGGCGAAGGATGTCGAAGTCACTGCTTCCGGAGTGGAAGCGGGAGAAGGCGGAAAACAGGCGTTCGTCGGTGAGGGCGATATCACCATGGAAAACGACTATATGGTCGGCGAAGAGGTCAAACCCGGCTTCGCAAAAAAGACGGTGTACAGCACAGCAGGCGAGCCCACAGGCACCGTGTATGAGATTTCGAGCTTGGACGGTCTCAAGACCTTCCGAGACAGTGTCAACGGCACGGGAGTTGAGGTAAATAACTACTTTGATACGACAGTGACGCTTTCGACAGATATCGACCTTGACAATCAGGAATGGACGCCCATCGGCAACTCATTCGACAATCCCTTTGTCGGGTATTTCGATGGGCAGGGTCACACGATTTTCAATCTCAAAATCAGCGATAGTTCTTCTAATTCTTATTTAGGGTTCTTCGGCGTCATAGGCAGCGACACGATTGACGACAAAGCGAAAAAGAATACGTTGCTCGAAAGTCTTACGATCGAAAATGTAAGTATTCAGGGCAATAGTAGCAATTCGGAGAATTTAGGTGCATTTGCGGGTTATGCTTACGGAACGGACCTGAAAAACCTTACCTTGAGAGGAAATGTATCGATTGAAGGGCGCAACAGTATCGGCGGTATCGTAGGAAAATATAATATAGCGAAGTATGCAAGCGGCGCCACTCAAGGAAACAAGTATCGTAGCTCAGACATTAAGGCTATTATAGATAATATCAAAGTGGACACGATCGGTAAAATTAAGAGTTACAACTATCGGGTCGGCGCAATCGTCGGATACATGTATAAACAATACGGATATGGCACAAACCAAAGCCGCACATGCGAAATAACAAATATCATCGTCAAAAATGTGTCGGTTGAAGGCACGTCGAGCGTCGGTGGTTTGTTTGGATATGTCGAAATGAAGAAGGTGACTATGACTGTCGACGGCGTGCAGATGTCTGATGTAAAACTGTTTTCTTGTGACACGACGAGTAGCGGTGTGCAAACTTTTGGCGCAATCTTTGGTCAACAGGTCAAAGGTGAATCTATCCAACGATACACTTTTAAGAATTTGAGCGGAACTGTCAGCGTAGCTATGTCCGAAGCAAATAAGAAAGGAGTTCAGGCCGAGAGGGTCGATGACGGGACGTTTGGGACGAACCAGAACGGCGACGGAAATACCACGATCACGATCGAAACCAATACGCTTGCAATCACTTGGTACGGCGAGCCTGTTGTCGCCGAATAAAATTTGCTCACAGAGGGTAAATCTCCTTTTACCCAAAAATATCCACACAGCAAAAAAGAGAGGGCAACCTCTCTTTTTTGTGTGGTGTGCGACGAGGACGGGGTAGGCGGCGTCATGCTGAGAAGGGGAGTGGAACGAAGTCATGCCCCCTCCCGAGGAGGGGGGTAGGGGGTGGGCAACGACCGCATTGTGTCCGTACACGCCCCGCGAGATTCTTCGGGTTAGTTTCCGTTCTCTCATCCTACGTCCGTTTCTCAGAATGACGCGGGGCTGCCTCCGTTGGTCTACGAGATCCCCTCGCTTCGCTTGGGATGAGGACGAGGTAGCGGCGTCATGCTGAGAAGGGGAGTATGAACGCAGTCTATGAGAGCCGTACCGAAGCATCTCGCCGCACTATCAACACCGCCCCGCGAGATTCTTCGGGTTAGTCTCCGTTCTCTCGTCCTTCTCGCGTTCTCAGAATGACGCGGGGGCTGGGTCCGTTGGTTTACGAGATCCGCTCGCTACGCTCGGGATGAGGGAGTAAATAAAAATGAGGCCCGAGGGGTGGTCGGGCCTCATTCGCACATAAGTTGTGAATTTTATACTGTTTCGAGGTTGATGAGGGAGGAGTTTCCGCTCTTGCCGTTGGGGGTGCCGCCCGTGATGACGATGACGTCGCCCTTCTTCACGAGGCCGCTGTCGAGCGTCGCACGCTTCGCAAAGTGGAACAGAACGTCCACCGAGTTGTACTCCTCCGACAGGACGGGCAGGACGCCCCACGAGAGGGCGAGCTTGCGATAGCTCTTTTCGTCCGTCGTCATGCCGATAATGTCGATCATGGGGCGGAATCTCGAAACCATCTTGGCCGTTCCGCCCGTCCGCGTGCAGACGACGATGGCCTTTGCTTTGACGTCATGGGCGAGCAGGCATGCGGAATGCGAGAGGGCGTCGGAGAGGTTCTTGATGAGATATCTTGCGTCCTCGACGCGCTGGATGTAGTTGATCTTGGTTTCTGCCTGCATGGCGATCTTGGCCATGGCGGCAACAGCCTGCACAGGGTATTCGCCCGCGGCCGTTTCCCCCGACAGCATGATGGCAGACGAACCGTCGTAGACGGCGTTTGCGACGTCTGAAATTTCCGCACGGGTGGGGCGGGGATTGTGGATCATGCTCTCGAGCATCTCCGTCGCCGTGATGACCCGCTTGCCTGCGATACGGCAGGCCGTGATGATATATTTCTGAATGTCGGGCAGTTCCTCATAGGGGATCTCGACGCCCATGTCGCCGCGGCCGATCATGATGCCGTCGGAAACCTTGATGATCTCATCGAGATTGTTGACGCCGGCCCTGTTCTCGATCTTGGCGATGAGGTCGATGTCGTCGCAGCCGTTCTCGTGGAGGAAATTCCTGACGTCGAGAATGTCCTGCGCCTTGGAAACGAAGGAGCAGGCGACGAAATCCACGCCGTGCCGGATGCCGAAGAGGAGGTCGGCCTTGTCCTGTTCGGAGAGATAGACGAGGTCGAGCTGCTTTTCGGGGAAGAACATGGACTTACGGCTCGAAAGTTCCCCGCCGATGACGACCTTGCAGATGACGTCGGGCGAATTGACCTTTTCGACCTCAAACACCATGAGGCCGTTGTTGAGCAAGATCTTGTCGCCGGGGTTCATCTCGTTGCAGATGTTCTTATAGGAAACGGAAACACGGGTTTCGTCGCCCTCGATCTCGTCGGCGGTGAAGGTGAACGTGTCGCCCTCGTTCAAGAAAATTTTGCCGTTTTTGAAGGAGCGGATACGGAATTCGGGTCCCTTGGTATCGAGCAGAATGGGCAGGGGAATGTTTTTCTCCCGCCGTATCTCTTCGATGATCTGAACTTTTTTGGCATGCTCCTCATGGGTGCCGTGCGAGAAGTTGATGCGCGCGACGTTCATGCCCGCGTCCGCCATGGCGGAGATGACCTCTTTCGTTTCGGAAGCGGGCCCGAGCGTGCAGACGATCTTTGTCTTTTTCATAGTGACCCCCCAAATGAAAATATCGGCTTTATTGTATCATATTTGAAAAATTTTTCAAGAGTTTTTGAGAAAAAAGTGGAAAGGAATTCTTGCGGCGGGGCAAATTTAGAACACCACCTCTTCTGCCCCATGCCGTGACTGAGGAGAAACCCCATCCCCCCTTCGGGGTACTTCCCCTAAGAGGGGAAGCAAGGGCCCCCGCGCTCATCCTGCCCCGTGCGTTCAAAGGGCGAGTCAGATCAAGGTTTCGTATTCGGCGTAGAGGGCGTCCGATTCGGCGCGGATGGCGGAAAGACGGGCGGAGATCTCCATCACTTTCTTATAATCGGCGGCGCATTGAACGAGCAGATCGTTGAGCTCCGCCTCCTCCTTTTCAAGGGCCTCGAGGCGGGTTTCGATCTCCTTCGTGCGCGTCCTCCTCTGCGTTTCCCTGGCCCGCTCTTCCCTGCTCCGATAGCCGCTTTCCGATTTTTGCGGGGATGGGTTCGCGGACATGGTATGGGCATTTTCGCTCTTGCGGTTCTGCAAAAATGCCCCGTAGCCGCCGTCGAAGAAGGTCACCTTGCCCCCTTCAAGGCAGCAGATGCAGTCCGCAACATTCTCAATGAACCGTCTGTCGTGCGAAACGAAGAGCACGGTGCCGTCAAACTGCCGCAGAGCCTCCTCGAGGGATTCCCGCGCGGGCAGGTCGAGATGGTTGGTCGGCTCGTCCAGAATGAGGAGATTCCCCCGCCTCGCCTCGAGAAGGGAGAGCTCCAGCTTTGCCTTGAGCCCGCCCGAGAGCTCTTTGACCTTCTTGGTCACGTCCTCTGCGCCGAGCCCCGCCTGTGCGAGGAGCTTGCGCGCGTCCGTCTGGGACATGAGCGCATACTTGCTCCAAAAGGCGTCGAGAACGCGGTCGTCGGGGTCGAGGTCGGCATTCTCCTGATCGTAGTAGGCCGCGCGGGTGAACTTGCCGAAGCGGACGCGCGGATCCTTGGAGAGCAAAAACTTCAAAAGGGTCGTCTTGCCCGTGCCGTTGTCGCCGACGAGGGCGCATTTCCTGCCCCGCATGAGGGTGAATTTCACATCCTTGAGCAGGACCTTTCCGCCCACGGTGAGGTCGAAGGGGTCGGTGTCGATGACCTTCTCATACGGCCGTTCGTCGTAGGTGAAGGAAAAGCGGGGCGGCGGAGGGGGAAGGAGGGGCTTTTCGACGAGCTCCATGCGCTCCAACTTGTTGACACGGGAGAGGGCGGACTTGGCCGTCGTCGCGCGGACGATGTTTCTGTCCACATAGTCCTTGAGCTTCGCGATCTCCTCCTGCTGCCTTTCGTAT